>JANOGH010000337.1:0-1884 GCA_031414075.1 Betaproteobacteria bacterium
CCTTCCCTCGCGTGCGGGGGAAGGCGGCAGACTGTCCTGCGCTGGTATCCTCACTAAGACTCCTTCCCTCGCTCGCGGGGGACGGCGGGGATGGGGGCAAGCTTGCCGTGCAGTTGCAAGATTCACCCTCCTCGCCCCCACCCTAGCCCTCCCCCGCAAGCGGAGGAGGGAATCCAGTTCACCAAGGTCTGACCTAGCCCTGCTGCGCTTCAAGTGTTCCCTTGTCCCCCGCAAGCAGGGGAGGGAATCTAATGGTACCGATCAGCCCGTTTGTACATCTGGTAATTCCGAAGCGCTACACCAGGAGTTTTGCATCAGGCTGCCTGGGTTTACGCGTAGCCCATCGTCTTCTTCCACTCGGCCTCGTGCTCGAAGATCGACTTCCAGTCGCCCGGGGTGACGTTCGGAACGTAAGGCTCCTTGGGGATCGTCGTGCCCCAGCCCAATGCGTAACCGACCGTGGTCTGATCCTCGGCGCGCATGGTGATGGACCCGTCGGCGCCGAAGGGCGACTTGAGCTTCATGCCACGGATCGCATCGGCGAGCTTCGCGCTGTCGGTGGAGTTGGTTTTTTTAATCGCAGCGAGAATGAAGTTCATTGCGGTCGCGTTCTCCCACGACCAGTTGGTCGGATAGTCCCCGTACTTGAGCTTGTAGGCGTCCGCCCAGGCGGCGTTCTCGGCGGTGGCGGGGAATGTCTTGATGTAGCGGCTCGCCGAATGAATGCCCTGCGGAAGATTCTTCACCGCCGTGAGCGTCGTGTAGTCGGCCATGTTGATGGCGAACACGTTGGTCTGCCCCAGCAGGTTGTAGATGCCGGCCTGGTCGACGAAGGAAACCAGATCGCCCGACCACAGCGCCGAGTACAAGGCTTGCGGTTTGGCCTGCAGGATCTTGGTGATGTTTTCCGTATAGTCGGCCTGGAACAGTTTCGGCCAGGCCTCGCCGACCATCTCGACATCCGGCTGGAAGCGCTTCAGGTACTGCAGGAACAACGCAGTATTGTCCCGCCCGTAGGCATAATCCGGGGAGCAGCTCATCCAGGTCTTCAGCCCCTTGGCCCTGGCGACGTTCGCCGCATAGGTCGCGCTCACGATGGCATCGTGGATGCCCTGGCGCGCGGTGCGAAAAGCCGTCGGCACGCGGATCTTCGGATCGGCCGAGAGCGAGGACGTCTCCGAATTGGTGTGCAGGCACAGCACCTTCAATTCGCGGATGACTTCCTGCACCGCAAACGCGCCGGAAGAAGCCTCGGCGTCGATGATGATTTCGCAGCCCTCGCCGTTGATCAATTGGCGCGTGTTGTTCGCCGCCTCATCGGGCTTGCCCTTGGAGTCCCGCGTGATGATTTCGATTTTGCGTCCGCCCAGGCCTCCGGCCGCGTTGAACTTTTCCACCTCCGTCATCACGGCGTTGCGCGAGGAGATGCCGAGCTGCGCCACGCGCCCGGATAAAATGGTCGGCATGCCGATGCGGATCGGCTTGTCCTGTGCGCGCGAAATAAAAGGGAATCCGATCCCCGTGGCGGCGGTCACCGCCCCCGCCGCTTTGATGAACCCGCGGCGACTCTTCAGCGTTTCCTTGGTATCAGACATGGTCTCCTCCTGGCAATTATTATGGTGTGCGCCTGCGACTGCGTGGCGCGGTCCCTTTTAGTAACGTCCCACAAACGGCGATTTGCGCGGCAGGCGGTGTCGCCAACCGTCCGCAGCGGGATGCTCTGGTACAGAACACATTAGCACGGGCAAACGACGGCGTGAAACGAATCTTCCCCCTCCGTCCCCACCCTGCTGCGCTTCAAGTGTTTCCTTGTCCCCCGCAAGCGGAGGAAGGTGCCCTGGCAGCTTGATGCAACCCGATCTGATGAGCGTCCCATCTGTCATT
>JANOGH010000338.1:0-2209 GCA_031414075.1 Betaproteobacteria bacterium
GGCCAAGTACGAGCTCATCATCAACGCAAAAACGGCAAGCACGATCCGCTACAAGATCCCGCAATCGCTGCTGGCACGGGCTGATCAGGTGATCAAGTGAGCGCTATTGGCTGTTTGCACTCTTACCAGGCGGTGCGATTCACGTGTGCGTGCCACCGAACAACGGCTCGCAGAGCGACGCGCCGGGAGCGGCGCGCGCCTGAAGCCGGACGTTCGGCGGCACGATAGCGTCACCGTTAAGGTCGACATTTCTAGTTCTTATGACTCTGATGCGCACTGTGCCGCACGCCAGCAATGGCACGCTGTTGACCACCGAGGTGGGGAATGCGACGGCGTGAGTTTGTGGCGTTGATCGGCGGGGCGCTCGGCTTCCCGCGGGTCGGGCTCGCGCAGCCCACCGCAAGAGTCCATCGGATCGGTTTTCTCGGTACCGCCTTTGCTTCGGGTTACGTCCGCGAAGTGGAATGGGTGCGAGGCGGGCTGCGCGTTCTCGGGTACGTGGAAGGCAGGAATCTGATCGTCGAGTACCGGTGGGCTGAAGGGAAACCCGACCGCGTCAGGGAGATCGCCGAGGAACTCGTTGCGCTGAAAGTCGACGCAATCGTCGTCCATGGGATCCCCGGCGCGATCGCGGCGACGCGGGTGACCTCGACGATTCCGATCGTCATGGCGGACAGCGCCGATCCGGTCGCCGCGGGCCTGGCGAAGAGCCTAGCGCGGCCGGGCGGCAACGTCACCGGCTCGACATCGTTCGTTCGCGAGGAAGTCGGCAAACGGCTCCAATTGATCAAGGAGATCGTGCCCGGCATCAAGCGGGCTGGGTACCTTTTCAGTTCGGTGCATCCCACAGGCCTGATCGCCCTCAACCGCAAGGAGCTGGAGGCGGCTGCGGTCCCAGCGAGCATAAGCGTGCAGGCATTCGAGGTTCGCGAGGGAGCAGACCTGCCGGATGCCTTTAACGCGATGGGCGACGCGCGGATCGATGCTGTCGTGATCAACAGCGAGCCGCTGCTGAATTCTCTCGCCGGCGTGATTGCCGGGCTCGCGGCGGTAAAGCGAATCCCAGCCGTAGGCTACGCCAGCTATGCGGATGCCGGCGGCCTGCTCGCCTATGGGGCGAACCGCGCGGCGCTATACGGGCGGACGGGCTATTTCCTGGATCGAATCTTCAAAGGCGCGAAGCCTGGGGAGATGCCGATCGAACGGGCGGCAATGTTCGATCTGGTCATCAATGTGAAAACGGCCCGGGCTCTCGGTGTCAAAATTCCGCAGTCGCTGATGCTGCGCGCCAACCGGGTGATCGAATGAACGCTCCTAGACGCGACCAGCCACTCGTAACAGCGCCCTTGGAGCGCGCGTGCCGCCGAACAACGGCTCGCAGAGCGACGCGACGCGAGCGGCGCGCGCCTGAAGCCGAACGTTAAGCGGCAATATCGGGCAGCGCGGATCGACGCGGTATCCTGTCATAAATGGCCGAGTATCGATTTACCGAATACTTCGAAAAGGAGGTCCTGCGCAAGCGCTCATACCTGAAGAAGGAATGGTGCACGCGGATTCTCGACAATCCCATGCGCTCGGAGCCGCAGGAAGGAAATCGGCACCGGTTCTGGGGCTCGATTCCGGAGCTTGAAGGCCGATACTTGAGGGTAATCACACTTGAGGATTAAGTGACCATTCACAATGCCTTTCCCGACCGAAGGTTCAAACCATGAAGCTGAACTACTACTCCGAAACTGACTCTCTTTATATCGACCTTTCTGAAAAGACGAGCGTCGAAACCCGGGAAATTTCTGAGGGTGTGCAACTCGACTACGATGCCAGCGGCAGCCTGGTCGGCATCGATATCGATAATGCCAGTTCCAAAGTGCAACTCAAAGAGCTCATCCTCAGCAAGCTCCCTGGCACCGTTCGCACCGTTGCCGCTTAACCCGGCAGCCCACCGGCCGCGCGCGGGCGGCGGTGTACTGCAACGGTCATCGGCAGCGCGCCGCTGGCTTCCACGTTATGCCGCAGATACTGGCGCGCCTTGACATGCCATATTTGGTATAGGCACAATGGGGTATGTGGCACATCGAGGAACGCCGCCGCGTCGACAAGCAGCTATCCTCGGCGCCCCGGGAGATCCTCAAGCGGTACGAGAAGTGGAAGGACATCGCCATGCTGTCCGGGCCGCCCGGGCTGCGGCAGATCAGAGGCTTCAATGACGAAG
>JANOGH010000339.1:0-2465 GCA_031414075.1 Betaproteobacteria bacterium
GCCGCCTTGCACCAGCAGCGTCTCGTTGTTCTTCAGCGCGCCGCGCTGGAATACATTGACCCAGACAGTGAAGAAAGTTTCGGGCAGGCCGGCCGCTTCTTCCAGCGTCAGGCCCTTTGGAACCGGCAGACATTGAACCGAGGGCGCCGCGACGTACTCGGCATAGCCGCCACCGGTCACCAGCGCGCAGACTTCGTCGCCGATCTTCCACTCACTCACCTCTGATCCCAGGGCGACAACGGTGCCCGCGACTTCAAGGCCCGGAATGTCGGATGCGCCAGGCGGCGGGGGATAGCCGCCTTTGCGTTGCAGGATATCCGGACGGTTCACGCCGGCGGCCGCCACTTCGATCAACACTTCCCCTGCTGCGGGCACAGGTACCGGACGTTGACCGGGGCGCAGCACCTCCGGTCCGCCGGGTGTGGAGATTTCGATTGCTCGCATCTGGGATGGAATGGGTCTGGGCATGATGGACGTGGTCTCGTAAGGGGATCGGTGCTTTATAGCATTTTGCGCGGCGGGCCATCACAGGTTTGCGCCTTGCGGGGGCTTGCGGCATCATTCGGCGCTCTTTGACGGAAAATAAAGCAGCGGGGGGGATGCCATGGAATATCGCAAGCTCGGCAACAGCGGGTTGAAGGTTTCACCATTGTGCCTCGGCACCATGATGTTCGGCGATCGCACCGATGAAAAGGAAGCGGGCCGCATCATCGGCTCGGCTTTCGATGCCGGTGTGAATTTTATCGATACCGCCGACCAGTACGCGAAAGGCGAATCAGAGCGCATGACCGGCAAACTGATTGCGTCCAACCGCGATCACTGGGTGCTCGCCACTAAAGTGGGCAACGTCATGGGCCCCGGTCCGAACCAGGGGGGGCTCGGACGCAAATGGATCATGCAGGCGATCGACGCCAGCCTGAAACGACTCGGCGGCGATTATGTCGATATCTATTATCTGCATCGAGATTTCGATGACGCCTCGCTGGAAGAGACCGTGGTCGCCCTGGGCGACATCATCCGCTCGGGCAAGGCGCGTTACTTCGGATTGTCCAACTTCCGCGGCTGGCGCATCGCCGAGGTCATGCGCCTGTGCCGCGCCCTGAACGTGCCACAACCGATCGTCTGCCAGCCTTATTACAACGCGATGAACCGCCAGCCGGAAGTCGAGATCCTGCCGGCTTGCCGCCACTACGGAATCGGCGTCGTGCCTTACAGCCCGCTCGCGCGCGGGGTGTTGACCGGAAAATACAAACCGAACGAAGCGCCGCCGGAGGGAACGCGAGCCGGGCGCGCCGACAAGCGCATGATGGAAACCGAATTCCGCAAGGAATCGCTGGCGATCGCGCAGAAGATTCGGGCCTTTGCCGACAAGAAGGGCACGAGCGCCGGACAGTTTGCGATCAACTGGGTGCTCAACAACGCCATCGTCACCAGCGTCATCGCCGGACCGCGCACGCTCGAACAATGGCAGGATTATCTGAAGGCGCTCGAGTTCAAGTTCGAACCCAGGGGCGAAGCGCTGGTGGATTCCCTGGTGTCCATCGGACATCCATCGACGCCCGGATACAACGACCCGCAGTACCCGCTGACCGGGCGCGTCCCGCTCGTTGGCTGAGGCGAATATGAAGCATTCCCCTGTTGCAGTCGTCACCGGAGGTTCGCGCGGCATCGGGCGCGCGATCGTCGAGATGCTGGCGTCGCGTGGATATCGAGTGCTGTTTACCTATGTCAATCGGGAAGGCGATGCGGCCGTCGTCGAATCGGCGGTCAAAGCCGCGGGCGGCGAAGCGAAGAAACTGCGTGCCGATGTGGCGGATGCGAAATCCGCCAAGGCAGTTGTCCAATCCGCGCTGGATGCGTTCGGCCGCATCGACGTGCTGGTCAACAACGCCGGCACGCATCTACCGGATGTTTCCATTGCGGACACGTCGCCGGAAGAATGGGATCGGGTTCTTCGCGTAAACCTTTACGGGACGTTCCACATGGTTCAGGCGGTGCTGCCGCACATGCGAGCGCGCAATGGGGGCAACATCGTCAACCTCTCGTCCAATATCACCAGCCGCTTTGCGGCGAAGAACTGCGCCTATACCGTTTCGAAAGTCGGTGTCGAAGCGCTGACGCGCATCCTGTCGAAGGAGGAGGGGCGCAATGGCATTCGCGTGAATGCGGTCGCCCCCGGTCCGATCCGCACCGACATGCTGGAAGAGACGATGGTCAAGATCGGCCCGGAGCGCGCGGATGCATTCATCAAATCCATACCCCTCGGGCGCAAGGGCGAACCGAAGGAAATCGCCGAAGCCGTGGCCTTCCTGGTGTCCGATGCCGCCAGTTACATGACGGGGCAGATCGTGTTCGTCAACGGCGGCGGGCCGGGCAGTTAGTGTATGCCTCTGATCCGGCCGGAACGGTCCGCGGATTTCGATACGGTACACGCCCTTCTGCTGGCGGCGTTTGGCCGCGAAGCG
>JANOGH010000340.1:0-6816 GCA_031414075.1 Betaproteobacteria bacterium
GTGGTCTGATGCTCTATATTACCGTCTCGGACATGTCCTGTACAAGTAAAGCGGGCTTGCCTCAGGTGAGGAGAACTCAAGGTAGCAGCGCTGAGGCGGACGATCACACGCGGCCAAGCGCAGGAAGATAGTGAGGGTGCAGGGTAGTCAACCGTTGCAAGGCCGCTGGAATTTCGATGCGGAAGATCGCAGCGCCTTTCCCAAGAGCGGCCCCGGCAAAGTGCACGGGCGCGTCAAGTACCACTTGCACATTTCGGTGGCGTTGAAGGTGAAGTTACTGTATCCGAGCGAAGTGATCAAAGCGGCACTGACCGGAGTAGACGAAGGCCGTGCGCCGATTGAAGCGGTTGAAGGCGTTGTCCGGCAAGTGATCGGCAGGCACTAAAATGAATTGTATGCGGGACTTACGCTCGATAACCTGGACAACATGTGATCCATCGCGCCGCCGAGCCCGCAGCACTACTTGGGCGCATCCAGGCACATGTCGTGGGGTCATCGCAGGTCATGCCATTTATGGGGTCTTCAAGTCAGAAACTGATGGGCTAGTCTTGGTCTATTGGCGAACGAACCGCCAGGCTTCGCGCGGAAAATGTAACAGCCGGCTCACTATCACGATCGGGGCGTTTGCCGTTGTCCATTGTGGGCGCTAGGCCGCAACCGGAACTGCGATGCCTTCCTGTTCGCAGGTGGGCGCGACGTCGGACACGGTGGCGCGCTGCATGTCCCGCGGCCAGCGCAAGTCATCGTAGCCTTTGCCGCGATGCATGGTGCAGCGGTTGTCCCACATCACGAGATCGTGCAGGCGCCAGCGGTGCGTATAGACGAACTGCCGCTGCGTGGCGTGATCGATGAGTTGCTGTAGCAGCGCCTGGCCGTCCTCCTCCTTCATGCCGAAGATGCGTCCGGCGTGGGAGGCCAGATACAGCCCCATGCGCCCGGACCCGGCAGGCCGGCGTATCAGGGCCTGCGGAACGGGGGGCAGCGTCTGGTGCTCCTCGTCGGAGAAGTCGGTAAAGCCCAGCTTTTTGCGCGAGTACATGATGGCGTGCTCGGCTACCAACCCGCGCAGGCGTTCTTTGATGTCATCCGCCAGAGCGTCGTAAGCGGCTCGCATGTCGGCGAACTCGGTCTGGCCGCCGACCGGTGGGATGCTGCGCGCGTACAGCAGCGAGGCCTTCGCGGGCAGGCGGCGAAATGAACTGTCCGTATGCCACATCCGATTGCCCATTTCGAACATGCGCTTGCGGCTTTCCTTGCCCCAGATCGATTCGCCCGGGTCCAGATTCGACACGTCCGCGATTTCGGCGCGAACCCGCAGCTTCACGTCGCTGCGGGCGGCATGAATGGTGGTTTCCAGCGGGCCGAAGTTGCGCGCGAAATCGAGGTGCTGGTCGGTCGATAACTGCTGGTCTGGGAACACCAGCACCGAGTAGCGATTGAACGCCGCTTCGGTTTCGGCGCGATCTTGGCCCGACAGGGATTTCGAGAGGTCGAGATCGCCGATCTCGGCGGCGAAATTTTCGGTAACCGGGTAAACAACCATGAGCGTCCTCCACCTTTCTTGTGGTCGTCCCGAAAACCTACATCCGTGACTCCGGTGCTGTCAATCGCCTGCGACGCTTTGGTTAAAACGTTTTCAAGCCCCGCTACAGCCCGGCAATTGGGCCGCACCCGCGGCAGAGCCGTTGTCTCCGTCACCGATGGCCCAAGTTCGCCGATTCTCAGCGCGCCGGCCACCACGTGGATGATGCTGGCTTCGCGTGCCAGAATAGGCGTTGAGTTCATCACCCCCTGCCGCGTCGATCGATTCTTGACCGACCGTCCGCAGATACCTTTGGCCATGAGCATCAAGATCAAGCAGTACCTTCAGGCGCAGTACCCCATGCATGCAGAGGTGTTGGGCAAGGTGGCGACGATCCCGCGGCTGCGCAGGCGGGACATGGCCTTGCCGGAAGCGGTCGTCCGCGTCGTCACCGGGCAGATGCTTTCTTCGAAGGCCGCGCAATCGATCTATCAGCGAGTGCGCAGCAAGGCTTCCGAACTCGAACTGGACGGCTCCTGGCTGCTGGACTACGAGAGCCTGCGCAGCTGCGGCCTGAGCGGCTCGAAGGCACGCACCGTCTGTGCGTTCAGCGCTCGCATTGGCACCAATGCCGGCGCACTGGATTACTGGTATGCCCTGTCGGCAGAAGAGCTGGCCGATGACATTGAAAGCCACAAAGGCATGGGTGCGTGGACGGCGTCGATCATCGCGCTGTTCTACGTCGGGCACGAGGACGTATTCCCCTACGCCGACGGCAGCATCCAGCGGGCGATCGGATTGCTGGAAGGTAAGCGGCGCAGCAAGAAACGCCGCGTCGATCCGGAACTGGCAGCGCCTTATCGTTCCTACCTAGCGCTCTACCTGTGGCGCGCGCTCGATGCCGGGGTGATCGGCTAGGGGATTTCGGCCACGCGCACAGCGGGCGGGGAATCAGGCCTGGTTTCTTGTGCTCGCAGGCCAAGACCCGAAAATGAAACGCCCCGACCGCTTTCGCGAACGAGGCGTTTTTTCCTGCCAGGCATTCCGGCCTAGTTGCGAGCCAGACTCCTGAACCTTGTGGTTGATCCAGTTCCAGAGTGCTGCCGACCGGTGCTGCCTTGATTGTCTCTCATGGGATCACCTCCTTTCAAAGTTGCGAGCCAATAGTGTAGCAAAAGGAATGCGAACTTCAAGAGCCCCATCCCTCATCAAGACGCTTACCGCGGTGAACCCCTGTCGCCCTGACACTAGCGGGGCCGAAATCCGATGGGCCGCGCGACATTTGAATTAAACTTCCTGCCCATCGCATCATCGAACGCCCAGGTAGCGCGGAAAGGCGCCCATCAAAACTCCTAAAAGAATCCAGCCTCTGGTCGAAGAGGGCCTCGTCGACGAAGTCATCGGCCAGCTCATGAGCGGCAAGGAGGCGGTGGTCTACGTCGTGCGCTGCGGGAACGAGATCCGTTGCGCGAAGGTCTACAAGGAGGCCAATAAACGCAGCTTCCGCCAGGCCGTTCAATACACCGAAGGCCGCAAGGTCAAGAACAGCCGCCGCGCCCGCGCCATGGAGAAGGGTTCCCGCTACGGGCGCAAGGAGCAGGAGGAGGCCTGGCAGCACGCCGAACTCGACGCCTTGCAGCGTCTTGCCGCCGCCGGCGTGCGTGTTCCGCAGCCGTACAACTTTCTCGATGGCGTGCTGCTGATGGAACTGGTGAAGGACGAGAACGGCCATGCCGCGCCCAGGCTCAACGATCTCGCGCTGACGCCGGAGCAAGCCCGCGAGTACCATCGCATGCTGATCATTCAGGTCGTGCGCATGCTTTGCGCGGGCGTCGTCCACGGCGATCTGTCCGAATACAACGTGCTCGTCGGCAGCGACGGGCCGGTCATCATCGATCTGCCGCAGGCCGTCAATGCCGCGGGCAACAACAGCGCCGAGGCCATGCTGGAGCGGGACGTCGACAATCTGACCGCCTACTTCGGCCGCTTCGCCGCGGAACTGAGAACCACCGACTATGGCAAGGAAATCTGGTCGATCTACGAAAGCGGCGCGCTTGCGCCCGATGTCGTGCTGACTGGTTGCTTCGCGCGCAGTGAAGATCCCGTCGACGTAGACGGCGTCATCCGCGAAATCGACGACGTGGTAAAGGAAGAAGCGGCGCGTCAACGCTACAGGCAGGCGCTGGAGCTGGAGAAGTAGGCCGGAATCATCTTTTGATAAAGGCTACCTTTCCGGGAGGAAGTGCGATGAGCGGATTCGCCGAGTACGAACAATACGACGCGCTGGGACTTGCCGATCTGGTTCGGCGCAAGGAGGTTACGCCGGACGAACTCCTCGATGCCGCGATCGAGCGCGTCGAGGCGCGCAATCCCGCGGTCAACGCCGTCACCATGAAGCTCTACGACTACGGCAGGAAAGCGATTGCCGACGGGCTTCCCGACGGGCCGTTCCGTGGCGTGCCCTTCCTCATGAAGGATCTCACGTCGCCGGTTGCCGGCGTGCGCATGACGCGAGGCTCGAGGTTCTTTGCGGATACTCCACCATCCCCGGCTGACAGCGAGCATGTGAAGCGGCTCAAGCGCGCAGGGCTCGTCATCTTTGGGCGAACCAACACCTGCGAGCTTGGGCTCTCGCTCACCTGCGAACCGCAGCTCCATGGCCCGACGCGCAATCCGTGGAACGTCGCGCACATCTCGGGCGGATCGAGCGGCGGGGCCGCCGCCGCCGTCGGTGCGCGCATGCTGCCGATGGCGCACGCTTCCGACGGGTTCGGCTCGATCCGCGCGCCCGCGGCATGCTGCGGACTGGTCGGTTTGAAGCCGACGCGCGGCCGCAACACGTTTGCGCCATTTTCCGGCGAGGGCCTCGGTGGCGTATCGACCGAGCATGCGGTGACGCTCAGCATTCGCGACAGCGCCGCGTTGCTCGACGCGACGCGTGGAGCAGGGCCGGGAGATCCGTACGTCGCGCCGTCGCCGGCAGGGCCTTATTTGAAGGAAGCCGGCGCAAATCCGGGCAAGCTGAAAATCGCCTGGACTGCGGCGGCGCCGAACGGCGCCAAAGTGGATCCGGAATGTTTGCGACTGCTCGCCGAGACCGTGAAGCTCTGCGCCGATCTTGGCCACCATGTCGAGGAGCGTGACCCAGAAATCGATCGGGCCGCGGTCGTGCCAACCTTTCTCACGCTGGCTTCATCTAATACCGTCGTGAACCTTGCGGGCCATCCGACGGCCGGTCGGTCGGCACGCGAGGGCGAAGTGGAGCGCATCACCTGGTTGACCGCGAAAATGGGCGAAAACATCAGCGCGCCCGATTACGTTCGCGCTACCCAGACGGCGCATCGCCTCGGGCGGCAGATGGCCGCCTTCCATGCGCATTGCGATGTGCTGCTGACGCCGGGACTGAGTTCGCCCGCCGTGACGCTCGGCTGGCTCGACATGATGATGGACGATGTGGACGAGTACTGGCGCCGCGTGTTTGCCTTTTCGCCGTTCACGGTCTGGTTCAACCTCACGGGCCAGCCCGGCCTCATGCTGCCACTCGCTCAGAGCGCCGGCGGGCTGCCGCTGGCGGTCCAGCTTGTCGGGCGTTTCGGCGACGAGGCGACCTTGATTCGCCTCGGCGCCCAACTGGAAGCGGCGCGCCCCTGGTTCGGCCGCAAGCCAGCGCTTGCATCCTGAGCGCGGCGTTACATCGATCACGCAGAGTCCTCGTGTTTGCAGCAGGCCCCGCTTGTTCCTGCGACTAGCGGTGTTCCCTGGCGCTGCGGGCCGGCACAGCGAACTCGCGGTGACAAACCTCGGCCAGCCTGGCGACGCCGTCACGGATAACCTGCTCCGTGGGATGGGCGAAGCAAAGGCGCAAGCGCGTCTGGCCGGCGGTGGGGTCGGTCATCCATTCGGCGCCCGGGTTGATCGCCACGCCTGACTGCAGCGCCATTTGCGTCAAGCGTGTCGTGTCGACACTCTTGGGCAATGTTACCCAGAGAAAAATGCCGCCTGCCGGATCGTCGAATACGGCCGTCTCACCGAACTGGGTGCGCAGCGCGTCGATCATCACATCGAGCTTGCGGCGCAGTGTTTTGCGCAGTGCGCGCACGTGGGAGTCGAAATGGTCGCGACAGTATTCCGCGAGAACCATCTGATCGATTGCGCTCGATCCGCCGTCGCTCTTGATGCCCAGAATGCGGCTCATCAGCGGCCAGCCGGCGATGAGGTAACCGATGCGCAGCGCCGGTGCGATGGACTTGGAAAAAGATCCGATGTGCACGACCCGGTCGTCGTCGCTCATTGCGTAGAGCGCACGCGGACGTGCGCCTTCCCACACAAGATCCGAGTAGCACTCGTCCTCGAAGACGGGTACGCCATATTCGGCGGAGAGCCTGAGAATCTCGGCCCGTCTTGCCTCGTTCATCACGGTGGCGGTCGGATTTTGCACGGTCGGGATGGTATAGATGTACTTCGGTCTGACGCCGCGTCGTTTGAGCTCTTCGAGCGCTGCCTTCAACCCGATGCTGCTCAGGCCATCCTGATCGAGCTCGACCCCGACGATGTTCACGCCCAGGCGCTTGAGCCGCGTGATCGCGCCGCCATAGGTCATTTGCTCGACGATCACCGTGTCCCCCGGGGACAGCAGCACCTGATTGACAAGGTCAAGGCCCTGCAACGAGCCTGAAGTGATCAGGACTTCATCGACCGAGCAGGTGATGCCGGCATCCGCGCCAAGTTTGCGCGCGATGAACTCGCGCAGCGGGCGATACCCGAGCGGGCCGCTATCAAGCCCGTACGTGGACAGGGTTCTCCCCTCGCGCCGCAATACGCTGGTCGCAGCCGCAACCAGACCATCGACAGGGACGCTGTCGGCATCGTTGTGGCCGCCGACGAAATTGTATTTCGGAAAACCCGTCCACTTGACGGCGGCCGGCGGCAGATCGGGGCGAAGCAGTTCGGCGTAGTCGAATAGTTTGGCAGCCATGGATACTTCTTTTGCAGCCATATTTTTTGAAGGATCTCTTGTGACGCGCTCTGGGCAGGCCGCACGCGGAATCATGTATTTTCCCACCGGCCAAGATATATCCTACCCTGAACCGCCCCCGTTCCTTCGGGCAGATCAAACATGGGTTTCGCATTTCATCCTGTAAATCCTGTTCATCCTGTCAAATCAGGAAGAGCAAAGAGCGGGACAGGATTAACAGGATGAACAGGATTCTGGAACAGGTTCTAATAGTGCGGCGGCGTTTCGTCGCGCAAGTTGCGTGGCTCCGCCGGCAGAGCGCTCCGCACCTGCTCGCGCA
>JANOGH010000341.1:0-2911 GCA_031414075.1 Betaproteobacteria bacterium
GGAAGGCGCGTGGCTCGCACTGGGTGGCCCGGCTTGCGTGGAGCAGGTTACCGATCTCGAGGACGCGGAGATCTATTTGCAGTATCTGGAAGACGCTGAGCAAGCGGGCGGTATCGCCGACCTCGCCGCATTCGAGGAAGGCCTTGCGAAACTCCATGCCTTGCCCGATCTCGAGGCGCGAGACACCGATCCGCAAATCCTGACCATCCACAAGGCCAAGGGTCTCGAATACGACACGGTGATCGTGCCCGGCCTCGGCCGCCGGCCGAGGCATCCCGAGCCCAGCCTCTTCCTGTGGACGCGCCGCCTGGCCGCCGATGGCGACGGGTCGGCTGAACTGCTGCTGGCGCCCATCAAGCAGACCGGAGTCGACGCCGATCCGATCTACGATTATCTCGCCCGACTTGACAAGGAAAGGGAGCACTATGAGCAGGCGCGTCTGCTGTACGTCGCATCGACCCGCGCGAAGAAACATCTGCATCTGTTGGGCCACGCGAAACCCGACGTTCGCGAAGACGCGATTGAGGTCAAGGTGCCTGCCAAAGATTCGTTGCTGGAAACACTCTGGCCCGCGGTGCAGAGCGTTTTTCAGCGCGCAGCCGCATCGCTGTCGCCGGAGCAGTTACTGAATGCGCCCCCTTCGGCGGCTGAAGAGGGCGTGCGCATGCCCGACCAGAATCTGCGTCGACTGCCGGCCGACTGGTCGCTGCCGGCATTGCCGCCTGCGGTGAACTGGACGCCATTGCAGGAAGAAGAACGCGTCGGCGAGGAAATCGAGTTCTCGTGGGTCGGCGAAACGGCGCGCCACGTCGGCAGCGTGGTGCATCGCTGGCTGCAGCGTATCGCCGAGGACGAGATGAAGGACTGGGACCGGGCCCGTCTGGAAAAGATGCGCAAGGCGTTCCGCGATGAACTCGGCATGCGTGGCATTCCCGAGTCGGAAATCGAGGCGGCGACGACGCGGGTTGTCTCCGCGTTGGGCAATTCGCTCGAAGATCCGCGCGGCCGCTGGCTGCTCGGACCACAGCGGGAGGCGCGAAACGAATACCGCATTACCGCACTAATCGACGGCGAGCGCCGCAATCTCGTGATCGACCGCACCTTCATCGATGAAGAGGGCAAACGCCGCATCGTGGACTACAAGACCAGCAGCCACGAGGGGGCCGATATCGAAGGATTCCTGGACCAGGAACAGAAGCGCTATGCCGCCCAGCTCGACGCCTACGCTGCGGCGCTCGGCGGTGCCCGCCGCGGGCTTTACTTTCCGCTACACGCGGGATGGCGCGAATGGTAGGCCGCTTGACGTATTACGAGTGACGTAATACCCTTTCCGGATGATCAAGTCCTTCCGGTCGCCCGATACCGAGGCTTTGTTTGAAGACCGGCTGGTGACGCGTTTCAGGGCGGTGGAGCGTCCGGCACGGCGGAAGCTGCTTTACCTCCATCGCGCGCAGACCCTCCGTGACCTGATGGTCCCGCCAGGCAACCGGCTCGAAGCGCTCAAGGGCGACCGCAAGGGCCAACAAAGCATCCGCGTCAACGACCAATGGCGGATCTGCTTCCGCTGGTCGGACGGACACGCATACGACGTCGAAATCGTCGATTACCACTCTTAGGAGACATCATGGCTGCCAAACTGCTCGATCCGATCCCTCCGGGCGAGATTCTCTACGAGGACTTCATGAAGCCGTTGGGCGTGAGCATGAACGCACTCGCGCGCGAGATTGCCGTGCCGCCCAATCGCATCAGTGACATCGTCAACGGCAAGCGCTCGATCACCGCCGATACCGCGCTGCGGTTGGGCAAGTATTTCGGGGTATCGCCCGAGCTCTGGCTCAACCTCCAGGTCGACTACGACCTGCGCGTTGCGAAGCGCACGACATGGTTGAAAGCGGAACCACGGGTCCGGGTGCACGCGAACTGAAGCCAATCCGGGAGAAGGAATCTAATGCGTTGGGTCGCACCATCCGAGAAAGACACCGCCAATCAAACGCTGGAGAAGCGCCTGTGGGCCGCGGCGGATCAGTTCCGGGCGCATTCCGGGCTGAAGGTGGGGCAATATTCGATGCCTGTCCTTCGGTGTACTGCAATCCTCAGCGCACGCACCGGGCGCCTCGTCGCCTCGGAGCGCTTGCGAAGATGTTGGCAATGTCATCTGGCGTGTGAGGTCGGTTGCGTCAAAGCAGCGATTTCACCGCGTCAGACTATAAAGTATAGGCCTGACCCTGATTCTTCGAGGAGCTTGATGCGTCGCCTTCCGTGTCGAATACATAATCATGAGACCGGCCACCAGGAAGCCGAGATCCGATACGCCAATCCAGCGCAGCCAGTGCGGTATTCCGAAAAGGTAAGCACCAACCGGGAAAAAAGACATGATGAACATTACTACCAGGGCCGGGCCGTGACCACGTACCGACGCGATCACGGCGAATATGGCAAACAGCATCATGAGTCCGCCGACCGCGATATGCACGGCAGAGAGTGAGAAGGTATCCTGAGGTGTTCCAAGGACCCACAGCCATAATCCGCATGCCGCAACGCCAGATGCGGCGCCGATGATTTTCCCCGCATATTGAAAAAGGGTCTGCAGCATGTCAGTTTTCGTGAATCGAACGCATGGCGGGTTCAAACAATACCCGAGTGTAGTAAAGCTTGCCGGCGAAATGAGGTATTCAGGATGACCTATCGAACCAAAGCGTTTGTCCGTGCGCTGGGACTCGCGCTCGGGCTGCTTGTCGTCGCCGGCTCGTCATGGGCCGCGGACCCGTATCCCACCCGCCCCATACGATGGGTCGTGCCGTGGCCGGCCGGTGGCGTGGCCGATACGCAGGCGCGCATCATCGCCGATCAGCTCGGTAAAGCCCTCGGTCAGCAAGTCATGATCGACAACCGTACCGGGGCCAGCGGCGTG
>JANOGH010000342.1:0-8492 GCA_031414075.1 Betaproteobacteria bacterium
GCACCAGCCACGGATTTTTTCTGTGAACTGGTTCCGCAAGGATGCAAACGGCAAGTTCCTCTGGCCCGGTTTCGGTGAGAACATGCGCGTGCTGAAGTGGATCGTGGATCGTTGCCAGGAAAGCACAGGGGCGATGGAAAGCCCGCTCGGCTGGCTGCCGCGGCATGACGATCTGGAGTGGAACGGACTCGGTCTCACGCCGGGCCGGTATGCGGAATTGATGAAGCTGGACCGGGACGGCTGGTTGCGCGAGCTTGCCCTGCATCAGGAGCTCTTTGCGAAACTCGACAATCACCTGCCACAGGAATTTCTGCTGAAGCTCGGGTCCTTGCTCGACAGCCTGCGACGGACGCCTGAGCGCTGGGCGACACACTGACCGCGCCGCCGCATCCGGCAACTATGCAGCGGGGAATACCCCGGTGGAAAGATAACGATCACCGCGATCGCAGACGATCGTGACGATAGTGGCGTTTTCGACTTCGGCGGATATCCGCAGGGCTGCCCATAGCGCGCCGCCTGAGGAAATACCCGCGAAGATGCCCTCTTCGCGGGCCAGCCGCCGCGTCATATCCTCGGCGTCTCGTTGCGCAATCTCGACCACCCGATCCACGCGCTTGCGATCGAAGATGCGCGGCAGATAAGCTTCGGGCCACTTGCGTATGCCGGGAATCTGCGATCCTTCGGTCGGCTGGCACCCAATGATCGCAATGGCGGGATTCTTTTCCTTGAAATACCGCGCGCACCCCATGATGGTACCGGTGGTCCCCATGCTGCTGACAAAATGCGTGATCTGCCCCTGGGTATCGCGCCAGATCTCCGCTGCCGTACCCTCGTAATGCGACAGCGGATTGTCGGGATTGGAAAACTGGTCGAGGATCAGACCCTCGCCGTTCGCCTGCATCTGTTCGGCCACGTCACGTGCGTTTTCCATCCCGCCTTCTTTGGCGGTCAGCACGAACTTCGCGCCGAATGCCGCCATGCTCTGACGCCGCTCGACTGAAAGGTGCTCCGGCATGACCAGTATCATGCGATAGCCGCGCATCGCAGCAACCATAGCCAGAGCAATGCCGGTATTCCCGCTGGTCGCTTCTATCAGCGTATCGCCGGGCCTGATCTGCCCACGTTCCTCCGCCCTGCGAATCATCGACAGCGCAGGCCGGTCCTTCACCGATCCGGCGGGATTGTTGCCTTCGAGTTTCGCCAGGATGACGTTGCTGGTCTGACCGGGGATGCGCTTCAGGCGCACCAACGGCGTATTGCCCACGAAATCATCGAGGGTTTTGTGGGCGCTGACGGGATTACGATCCATGCGAAAGGATGATACTCGTGCTTTGGCCGTAGAAGAGAAAGTGCATGCTAGCGGTTCGCCAGCAGCCACCCGACATAACGCCCGATACCGGCCTGCACGTCGGCGAACGGCGCGGAATATTTTGCGCCCCGGAGGTCATCGATATCGGCCTCGGTGAAGCTCTGATACTTGTCCTGGAGGCCGGGAGGGAACGGCCCGTATTCGATTAGTCCCTGCGTCTTCAGCTCGGCAAGCGGCAAAGCATTCTTTCCTTGCGCCGCCCGCAAGGCATTGATCGTTGCAGCCGCCACTTCGTTGAAGGTTTGCGAAGCACCGCTACCGCAGTTGAGTATTCCGGACTTCGCGGGATTGTCTAGGAAGTAGAGATTGACCCTCACCACGTCGTCGACCGAAATGAAATCGCGACGTTGCTCGCCCGCCGCATAACCACCGCTGCCTTCGAACAAGGTCACTTTGCCTGATTCACGGAACTGGTCGAAGCAATGCATCGCGACCGACGCCATCCTGCCCTTGTGCGCTTCGCGTGGCCCATAAACGTTGAAATAACGCAGTCCGACGACCTGTGCGCTGTTATCTTCCCAGCGCCTGCGCACGATCTGATCGAACAGGAATTTCGAGTAACCGTAGATATTGAGCGGCTTCTCATTGGCGCGGCCCTCCTTGAACACCGGTCCGGCGCCGTACACGGATGCGGAAGAGGCGTAGATCAGGGGCACGGATTCGGACTGGCAATACGCCAGCAGATCAGAGGAATAACGAAAATTGTTGTCCATCATGTAGCGGCCATCCGTCTGCATCGTGTCCGAGCAGGCCCCCTGATGCAGGATGGCGGCAATTTCTCCATCAAAGGACCCTGCGTCCAGCGCCGCGCGGAAGTGCTCCTTGTCCAGGTAGTCGGCAATTTCGCAGTCCGCCAGATTGCGGAACTTGTCAGCGCGGCTCAGGTTGTCGACCGCGAGGATATTGGTCTCGCCGCGCGCATTCAGCGCCCTGACCAGGTTGGAACCGATAAATCCGGCTGCGCCGGTGACGACGATATGCATATCCGATCTCAGGAAAAGAGTTCTTCCGGACGAACCACTGCGGTGCCGAGTTTTCCCACGACGATGCCGGCCGCCATATTGGCAAGCCGGACTGCCTCGGCAAAGCTCGCGCCCGCCGCCAGCATGGTGCCCAGAATGGCAATCACCGTGTCTCCGGCACCGCTGACATCGTACACTTCCCGCGCCACGACGGGAACGTGGAGGCGCTCGCCCTCGCGGTACAAGGTCATGCCTTCCTCGCTGCGGGTAATCAGCAGTGCATCCAGACCGAGTTCGCTGCGCAGCTTCTGCGCGCGCCCGGTCAAATCATCCTCGCTCTTCCAGCGCCCGGCCACTTCACGAAATTCGGATCGATTCGGCGTGATCAGCGTGGCGCCCCGGTAGCGTGAATAGTCATCGCCTTTCGGATCGACGAGAACCGGCTTGCCGGCGGCGCGGGTCAATTCGATCATGCGTTCGATGTGCTTGAGCCCGCCTTTTCCGTAGTCGGACAGAATCACCAGATCGGCAGCTTTCAATCTGGCCTCGAAGTCGGCGAGCTTGGACATGAGCACCTCGTGACCAGGCTCGGTTTCGAAGTCGATGCGCAGCAATTGTTGCTGCCGGCCGATGACACGCAGCTTGATCGTCGTGGCCAGCGCCGGATCGCGATGCAACTGCGCGTCGATTCTTTCGGCCTTCAGCAGCTCCTGAATGCAGGCGGCCGCTTCGTCCTCGCCGACGACGGATAACAGGCTGGCCCCGGCTCCTATTGCGGCGATGTTGCGCGCCACGTTGGCCGCGCCGCCAAGACGCTCCTCGATGCGTCCCACTCTGACAACCGGTACCGGAGCCTCGGGCGAAATGCGGCTGACGTCACCGAACCAATAGCGGTCGAGCATGACATCGCCGACCACCAGCAGTCGCGCTTTTTTCACCGCCTCGGGTCCGAACACGGCGACGCGTCCGGTCACTGCGGCCTGCCCACGGAAAAATATTCGATACCGGAATCGCGCATCACGACCGGATCGTAAAGGTTGCGGCCGTCGAAGACCACCGGCGACTTCAGGCGCTTCTTCATGTCATCGAAATCGGGGCTGCGAAATTCTTTCCATTCCGTGACGATGATCAGCGCGTCCGCACCGTCCAGGGCGCCAACCGTGGACGATGCGAAGCGCACGCCCGGCTCCTTCACAAAGATTTTCTTTGCTTCTTCCATCGCCACGGGATCATAGGCGGTGATACGGGCTCCCCGCGCCAGCAGACCGTTGATCACCACCCGGCTGGGCGCTTCTCGCATATCGTCGGTATTCGGCTTGAACGAAAGGCCCCAGACCGCGAAATTTCGCCCATCCAGTTGCTCACCGAAACGACCGCGCACCTTTTCCAGGAGACGCTGCTTCTGCGTACGGTTGGCCTTCTCCACGGCATCGACGATGGTCAGCTGCACGCCATACTCGCCAGCAGTGTGCTGCAATGCCTGAATGTCCTTGGGAAAACAGGAGCCGCCATAACCCACGCCCGCGTAGAGGAAGTGATAGCCGATACGCTGATCGGAGCCGATGCCGTTGCGCACCGACTCGATATTGGCGCCAAGTTTTTCGGCCAGGTTGGCCAGCTCATTCATGAAAGAGATGCGCGTCGCGAGCATCGCGTTGGCGGCGTATTTTGTGAGCTCTGCCGAACGCGGATCCATTACCAGTAAACGATCGTGGTTGCGCAGGATGGGAGCATAGAGCTGACGCATGATCTGCGTGGCACGTTCGTCGGAACTGCCCACGACAATGCGATCCGGCCGCATGAAGTCGCCGACCGCTGCACCTTCCTTGAGGAATTCCGGATTCGACACGACGCTAAAGGGCCGATCGAGGCCGCGGTTGCGGAGCTCTTCCGCTATAGCAGCGTGAACTCGTTCGGCGGTACCGACCGGAACCGTGGATTTATTCACGATGACGCGATACTCCGTCATGCTGCGACCGATGCTGCGGGCTGCAGCGATCACGTATCGCATATCGGCGGAGCCGTCCTGGTCCGATGGCGTTCCCACTGCGATGAATTGAACCGCGCCATGGGCCACGCCTTCTTCGACATCGGTGGTGAATCGCAATCGTCCGGCTGCGACATTGTGGCTGACCAGTTGCTGCAACCCGGGTTCATAGATGGGAATGCCTCCGCCACGCAGTAGCATGATCTTCTTCTCGTCGACATCCAGGCAGACGACGTCATTGCCAAGATCGGCAAAGCAGGCGCCTGACACCAAGCCGACATAGCCACTGCCGATAATCGTAATTTTCACTGCCGACCCTCCGGAACCGCGATCTCGCGGTTGATGCGCGCCAGTACCGCCAGCGGATCGGGGGCGCGGGTGACCGACCTGCCTATGACCAGATAACTTGCCCCGGCAGCGATCGCCATCGGCGGCGTCATGACGCGCTTCTGGTCGCCCGCACCATCCTCAGGCAAGCGTATGCCTGGCGTTATGCGCAGAAAACGGCCGCCGAGCCGGTCGCGGATCGCGGCAGCCTCATGAGCCGCGCACACCACACCATCGAGGCCGCATTCCGCGGCCAGCTCGGCAAGCTTAATGGCCTCCACCAGCGGGCTCGCGTCGATGCCGACCTCACGCAGGTCCGGCTCCGCCATGCTGGTCAGAACCGTCACTGCGATGAGAGTCGGTCTGCGCGGCGCCGGTTCAATAGCTTCTCGCGCGGCATTCATCATCCCCCGGCCACCGAGCGCATGCACATTGATCATCCATGCGCCCAGTTGCGCAGCAGCCTTGCAGGCCTGCGCCACGGTATTCGGAATATCGTGAAACTTGAGATCGAGAAAGAGATCGAAGCCGCGTTGCGCGAGTGTTGCAATGAACGCCGGTCCCGCAGCGGTGAACAATTCCTGGCCGACTTTCAGTTTGCAGGCCGCCGGTTGCAGGCGATCAACCAGCGCCATCGCGGATTTCGCATCGGCGTAATCCAGGGCAACGATCACGCGGGAACTCATCCGGCCAATTCCCTTTCCTCGGTGCGCCGCGGCGGGTAGGTTTCCCAGTCATTGCACGCCGGGCAATGCCAGTAGAACTGGCGCGCCTTGAAGCCGCAGCTCTCGCAGCGGTAAAGGGCGAGGCTGCGGGTATGCTGATGCACCAGGTTCTTGATCAGCTGGAGCTCGTGGCGACGCTCGGCAGGGGCTTCCAGCAATTGCGCTTCGAGCAGCTTGTCCAAGCCGAGCAATGTCGGATTGCGGGCCAGTTCATCGCGCACCAGCCGGTACGCATGGTCGGCGCCGTGAAGGTCCAGTTCACCCTGAAAAATCACGTTCAGCAGATCAAGGGACGGATTGTTGGCGAGATAGCCGCGCAGCAATTGCAATCCCTCGTCTTCCCGCCCGAGGCTGCGATGGGCGGTGAGCATTTTCTCCGCCACCAGCGCGATATAGGCCGGATTCTGGCTCTCCAGGCTTTTCCAGTATTCGATTGCCGCCTGGAGGCGGTCCTGGCCCTTCTCGGTATCACCCAGCAGGATAGTCGCACGCGCGCATTTTCGATTGACGCTCAGGGCCTCGCTCAGATAATCGCGCGCCTGGTCCCAGCGCGAATGGGTGATCTCGACGGCGGCAAGCTCGCAGTAGAAATTGGCGATGTCCTTCGCACTCGACTGGCCGGAGGCCGAGTCCATCCTGCGGGATGTTTCGATGGCTTTGTTCCATTCCTTTTCCTGCTCGTAGATTTCAAGCAGGAACTTGAATCCCTGCTGTTCGTACTGGGTTCCCTGAAGCTTGCCGAAGAATTCCTCCGCCCGGTCCAGCAGCCCGGCCTTGAGATAGTCCTGCGCAAGCTCGTACAACGCGGTCATCTTCTGCTCCGCCACCAGGTCCGCCCGCTCAAGCAGGTTCTCGTGCATCCGGATCGCACGTTCCACTTCGCCGCGGCGACGGAACAGGCTGCCGAGCGCAAAGTGCAATTCGATGGTCTGCGGATCGACCTTCACAACCTCGATAAAGGCTTCAATGGCCTTGTCGGGTTGTTCATTGAGGAGAAAATTGAGCCCTTTGAAATAGGACAGCGGCAGCGAACGGGATTCAGAAAGCAGTTGCTTGATGTCCACGCGCGCTGTAAGCCAGCCAAAGGCGAAGAACAGCGGAAATCCCAAAAGCCACCAGAATTCGAATTCCATGTTTCAGGCCAGATCCTAAATCAGTACGGGCTTGCCAGCATCGAATCAGGATGCATCTTCCGGCGGGCCCGGCTTGGTGCGTAATTCCTTGCGCAGTTGCAGGATCTCGCGCCGCTGCCGGTAAATATACGCGAAACACGCAATGACACCTGCAGCAACGCCAACCACGAAGAAGACCAGCACCACCAGAGCCAGCGACGCCTCCCACTGCGCGCCAAGATAGAAACGCACCGTTACCGGATCCGAATTCTTGAGCGCGAAGCCGAACAACAGAATGAACAGCAGAATGCGAAAAGCCCAGGACAGGTAGCGCATCGGCAGCATCATTCGCATTTCGGCATCGGCGTCGGAAAATCAGGCAAAAAAAGGCGGCACGATCTTGCGATATGCCGCCCACCCTGTTCGCTGCCGCAACACTGCTGCCTGCCGCCTACGGGCTCTTGAAGTCCACGCGTTCGCGCAGCTCCTTGCCCGCCTTGAAGTGCGGCACGTATTTCGCCGGTACGTGTACCTTGTCGCCGGATTTCGGATTGCGCCCCACGCGAGGTGGGCGGTAGTTCAGGCCGAAGCTTCCAAAGCCGCGGATTTCGATACGATGTCCCTGGGCCAGGCTTTTTGCCATGGCGTCCAGGATCATTTTCACCGCAAGCTCGGCATCGCTCGCGACCAGCTGTGGAAAATGCGCCGCCAGCTTGGCTATCAACTCCGACTTGGTCATGGCGCTTCCTATTGCGCAGGGTTCTTGTTATCCAGCTTGGCTTTGAGCAAGGCCCCCAGATTGGTCGTGCCGGCATTCGACGCACTGTCGACGGCATGCTTCTGCATTGCCTCGGACTCGTCGGCCGCATCCCTGGCCTTGATCGAAAGGTTGATGTTGCGGTTCTTGCGGTCAATATTGATGATCATCGCATTCACCTTGTCGCCTTCCTTAAAGTGAGTGCGGATGTCCTCGACTCGGTCACGCCCCAGCTCGGAAGAGCGCAGATATCCCTCGATGTCGGTGTCGAGCTGGATCACGGCCCCCTTGGGATCGATCGACTTCACCACGCCCTCGACCATGCTGCCCTTGTCGTGTCCGGCGACGAAGTTCGTAAAGGGATCCCCCTCGAGTTGTTTGATGCCGAGCGAAATACGCTCACGCTCAACGTCTATGGACACCACCATCGCCTCGACCTCGTCGCCCTTCTTGTAGTTGCGCACAGCCTCCTCACCGGGCACGCTCCATGACAGATCCGATAAGTGCACCAGCCCGTCGATGCCGCCCTGCAGTCCGATGAAAATGCCGAAATCGGTAATGGACTTTATCTGGCCGCGAACCTTGTCGCCCTTCTTCGAATTGGACGCAAACTCATCCCAGGGATTGGGCTTGCACTGCTTCATGCCCAGGGAAATACGACGGCGATCTTCGTCGATCTCGAGAATCATCACTTCCACCTCGTCGCCCAGCTGGACAACGCGGGAAGGATGGACGTTCTTGTTGGTCCAATCCATTTCGGATACGTGCACCAGACCCTCGATGCCCTGCTCGATCTCCACAAATGCGCCGTAGTCGGTGAGATTGGAGACCTTGCCGAACAGGCGCGTTCCAGTCGGATAACGGCGGGACAGACCAACCCAGGGGTCATCCCCGAGCTGCTTGAGTCCGAGCGACACGCGATTTTTCTCCTGATCGAACTTCAGGATTTTTGCCGTGACTTCGTCTCCGACATTGAGCACTTCCGAAGGATGCTTTACGCGCCGCCATGCGAGGTCGGTAATGTGCAACAGGCCGTCGATGCCGCCCAGATCCACGAACGCACCGTAGTCGGTGATGTTCTTGACGATGCCTTTGACCACTGCGCCTTCCTGCAGGCTGGCGAGCAGGTTTTCGCGCTCGGCGCCCTGGGTCTGCTCCAGTACTGCACGGCGTGAAACGACCACATTGTTGCGCTTGCGATCGAGCTTGATGACCTTGAATTCGAGCTGCTTGCCTTCGTAGGGGTTGGTGTC
>JANOGH010000343.1:0-8663 GCA_031414075.1 Betaproteobacteria bacterium
CTGGTGCAAGGCGGCTCCAGCGGCATCGGCGTCACTGCAATCCAGATGGCGCGTGCTTTCGGGCATCGCGTTTTCGTTACCGCGGGGACGGCGGAAAAATGCGCGCAATGCGAAACAATCGGCGCGGCCCGCGCCATCAACTACCGCAATGAGGACTTCGTCGCAGTCATCAAAGAGCTGACCGGGGGCCGCGGCGTCGATGTCATTCTGGACATGGTCGGCGGCGACTACGTGCCGCGCGAGCTGGCATGCCTCGCCGATGACGGCAGGCTGTCGCTGATTGCGTTCATGGGCGGCACCAAATCTTCATTGGACATGACCGATATCCTGCGCCGGCGCCTGACGATCACGGGTTCGACGCTGCGCCCGCGGCCGGTCGAGGTCAAGGCAGCCATTGCGCGGGCGCTGCGGGAAAAGGTGTGGCCGCTGATCGAGGCGGGAAAAATCCGGCCGGTGATCTACCGGACGTTCGGACTGGAGGAAGCCGCAGCGGCGCACGCGCTCATGGAATCGAGCGAGCACGTCGGAAAGATTCTACTGAGCCTACGGAAAAAGAACTAGAACACTTCGAAAACGTGTTCGCCGGATTTTGGCGGCTCGCGCCGCAACAGCGACAGGTCGCGCCGCTCGGCAACAGCAGAGGCGTACTGCATGTTCTTTTCGATTTCTGCGAAGTACAGGTTCTGCCCGCCGAAGTGCTTGTCGACATAGCCGTGAGCGCTGCCAAGCTGATCGTTCAGGCGGACTGTTGCGGTCTTGTAGAAATTCGGCGTCATCAGCATGAAATCGTCGACGGACCTGAACATCACGCCGGTGCGGCGATCGCCTTCGTCGCGCGCGGCGAGCCCGCCTTCGACGAATTCCGGATAGAGGCGGTCGCGGCATTTCTCCAGATAACAGCGATCGGCCATCTGGGCGATGATATCGGCGGTACCGAGCATGTTGCCGAGCAACCGGAATGTCAGGTTCGGCACGTCGATCCTGGCAATCGATTTTTCGTAGCCGGTAAAGTGGATGATGCGCGAGGCGATCGGCGCGAGTTCGGCCATGCCGATGCGGTTCATGTAGTCTTCGAGGAACTTCGCGCCGCGCGCCACGTGCTTCAGGGTGTATTCCGCGCCGTTCTTGTGCCGGGTGTCGTTGACTTTGCGCAGGTAGCCGTTATCGTGAAATAGCGCGGTGACGATGCCAAAGCGGAACAGCCTGGCACCGAGCTCAGCGCCGCGATCCTGCGTGCGCTCGTAGCCGTCCATCAACCGCGCCATCGCCAGTGTGACGTCGAGCGAATGCTGCAGGTTGTGGTAATCGGTATCGCAGGCGTGATAACCGGGATACTCGCCCATCTGCAAGCGTGCCAGATCGCGAAAACACCGGTTAATGACGTGAGTGGACGCTTTCGGATAGAGCTCGAGGAACAGGCGATTGACCTCGCCATTGACTGCAGCGGGGTCAGTGGTGTTGATCCGGTCGGTTACGTCGTAGTCATTCCGACGTGGCATCAGTCGCTATCCTTCGTGGCCGTTTTTTGTCGCTTATGGCCGACACATGCGCCTCATGGTACCTCCCTGGCCTCCAAATTTTCAAGAAGATTCTTCTACTTACCTGTTTTTACGCGGGTGAGCCGGTACCCGATCGCACCATCGCCGACGACCCTCGGCGACGCGTCTGTCTGCCCCACCAATGGAAGGGAAAATCTTGAACAATGGTAAGAAAGGCCAACAAGTGCCGAGATAATGCAGCACGAATGACAGCCTTGGGGCTTGATACGGACGGCCGGCACTATTCTGCCGAGATTATCTTTGACGGTCACCAACCGGTACGATACCGGCACGTTCGCCTCCGATCGATGCCGGAAGGGGTTGTTTTGCCGATCTTCCCAAACAAGCCTGCGTTCCTGACTGCGATCGCCAGGGCGCTGCAATTCCCCTCTTATTAGGGCCATAACTCGAATACTTTTTACGACTGCCTGCTTGCGTTTAAGCACGGCGAGGGCACCGGTACCCTGCTGGTGCTAAAGGACGCGTCGGGACTTGCTAGAGCCGAACCGGAAGAATTCGCCGCCGCGGTGGGCGCGCTGGCGGACGCTGCCGACCACTGGAGGCTTGAAAAGAAGGCACTGCTCGTCGTCGCCGAACTCGAAGTTCCGTCCCTGGCGCCGGAGCTGGAGCTTGCGGAAATCAGCCGTCCAACGGCGTGACGGATGGCGTGCGCTGCTCGTCGTCTCGGCGCGCACGGGACGCGTTCAGGTAACGCACCAGTTCCCGCAACGCCCGCTGGTAAACCTCGCGCTTGAACTCGATTACGTTTTCCAGCGGAATCCAGTAGTCATGCCAGCGCCAGGCGTCGAACTCCGGATGCTCGGACTGGCGCAGGCAAACGTCGCAGTCGCGCCCCACCAGCCTGAGCAGGAACCAGATCTGTTTTTGCCCCCGATACTGACTGCGAGTTTCGCGCCGCACCCAGTGCTGTGGCACGTCATAACGCAACCATTCGCGAGTCCGCCCGAGGATCTTCACATGGCAGGGGTCGAGGCCGACCTCTTCCTTCAGCTCGAGGTACATCGCCTGCTCGGGCGTCTCGCCACCCTTGATCCCACCCTGCGGGAACTGCCAGGCGTGCTCCTTGATCCGCTTGCCCCAGAAAACCTCGTTCCTGCCGTTGCAAAGAATGATTCCTACATTCGGGCGATAGCCATCACGATCAACCATGTGAGCCACCCCACGCCAATTCTCAATGGGGGGATTTTTCCACAAAAACCGGGATAAAAGAAGTTTCGCTATCCGGCATCACACCAGAAGACGGGCTGCGGAACGCGGATTCAGTTCCCGCAAGCCTTCGACAAATGTCAGGAATTCAAGACCGTAGAGCGCTTGCAGGGAACGGGCGGCGGCCCGCAAATCGTCCCAGCGAGGTTGGCCTTGCGAACGCCGAAACGCCAGAACCGCCACGTTTCCGCGTCTTTCCGCCGGCACGCAGACGACCGCCTCGAATACGCTTTCGATACGCTGCAAGTAAGCGTCGAAACGGGTATCGGAGCTCCACAGATTCACTACCAGCACACCTTCATAGGACAGCGCGGCGTGCGCACTTGCGTAGAAAGCTTCCGAGCACAGCTCAGGCCCCTGCTCGCTGCCGTCGTAGCCGTCCACCATCAGCACATCGCAGCAATCCGGGTGCGCCGCCACCCAGGCGCCGCCCTCAGCGGCTTGCACGACGAAGCGCTCATCGTCCGGCGGGAGATGGAAATACTGCCGCGCAACCGCAATCACTTTGGGCTCGGACTCGATCACGGTCGTTCTGGCATCGGGGAAATGCTTGTAGACGAACTTGGGCAGCGAGCCGCCTCCGAGGCCAATCACGAGGATGTGCTGCGGTCGTGGGTGGAACAAGAGGAAGGCCATCATCGCGCGCGTATACGACAGCACGAGTTCATAAGGGTCTTCCAGCTTCATCGAGCTTTGCACCGTTGCGCTGCCCAGATGCAAAGACCGGATGCCGCTTTTCTCGCTGACTTCCACGCTGACCGCGCGGGTCACCCAGCGACTGATTCTCCACTTTCCGAGCAAGTTCGCCTCTCTTCAATAGTCTGCGTCGTTACACCTGTTGACCTGCCATGGGTCGAGGCCATGAGTCGGGCCCGAAACGCTGTCCCAACCGGGGTTGGCATCGTCGCAGGCCGGCGCCGGCCTGTAGAATAGCGGCTTTTCGATAGCGGAATCAGACGCATGCGCGCCTCGCAGTTCTTTATCTCCACGCTCAAGGAAGCCCCCGCTGAAGCCGAGCTCCTCAGCCACAAGCTGATGCTTCGGGCCGGCCTCATCAAGAAACTCGGCAGCGGCCTTTACACCTGGATGCCGCTGGGTTTGCGTGTGCTGCGAAGGGTCGAGCACATTGTGCGCGAGGAAATGAATGCTGCGGGCGCGGTCGAATTGCTGATGCCGGCGGTGCAGCCGGCGGAGCTCTGGCAGGAAACCGGCCGCTGGGATGTGTTCGGCCCGCAGATGCTCAAGATCAAGGACCGCCATGAGCGCGACTTCTGTTTCGGCCCGACGCACGAGGAGGTGATCACCGATATTGCGCGCAGGGAAATCCGCTCCTATCGTCAGCTGCCGCTGAATTTTTATCAGATCCAGACCAAGTTTCGCGACGAGATCAGGCCGCGTTTCGGGGTCATGCGCGCGCGCGAGTTCGTCATGAAGGACGCTTACTCGTTCCATGTCAGTTTCCAGGACCTCGAACGCGAGTATCGCAATATGTATGATGCCTATTCGCGCATCTTTACCCGGCTGGGACTCAAATTTCGCGCGGTTGCGGCCGACCCCGGCGCGATCGGCGGCACCGGCTCACATGAATTTCATGTGCTCGCCGATGCGGGCGAAGATGCCATCGCCTATTCGTCCGCATCCGACTACGCCGCCAATGTCGAACTGGCCGAGGCCGTAGCGCCGGCACGGTCGCGCGCGGCGGCGACGAAGAAAATGGAGAAGGTGCCCACACCGGGCAAGACGACGTGCGAAGACGTGAGCGCACTGCTGCACTTGCCGCTTTCGCAATCGGTAAAAGCGCTCGCGGTGATGAGCGAAGACAGGCTGTTCATGCTGCTGGTTCGCGGCGATCATCAATTGAACGAAGTCAAAGCGGCGAAACTGCCGGGCCTCGATCCCTTCCGCTTCGCGACCGACAAGGAAATAGAAGCACGCATCGGCTGCCGCCCTGGTTATATCGGCCCGGCGGGCGTGCCTGACGCTGTCATGGTCATCGCCGATCGGTCGGTGGCCGTGATGAGCGATTTCGTGTGCGGCGCCAACGAAGCGGGTTTTCACCTGACCGGGGTCAATTTCGGCCGCGACCTGCCCGAGCCCGCGCTCATCGCCGACATCCGCAACGCAATCGCCGGCGACCCGTCACCCGACGGCCAAGGCACGCTTGAACTCTGCCGCGGCATCGAGATCGGCCACATCTTCCAGTTGCGAACCAAATATTCCGCAGCGATGAAGGCGACCTTCCTCGACGAGGGCGGCAAGTCTCAGGTCCTGGAAATGGGCTGCTACGGCATCGGCGTATCGCGCATCGTCGCCGCCGACATTGAACAGGGTAACGACGAAAAGGGCATAATCTGGCCGATGCCGATGGCGCCGTTCCGGATAGCGATCGCGCCGATTGGCTATCGCAAGAGCGCGGAGGTCAGGAAGATTGCAGATCAGCTGCACGATGAATTGCAGACGGCCGGCATCGACGTGCTGCTCGACGACCGCGACGAACGTCCGGGCGTGATGTTCGCGGATCTAGAATTGATCGGCGTGCCTCATCGCGTGACCATTGGCGAACGCGGCCTGAAGGAAGGCAAGATCGAATATCAGAGCCGCACCGACGCTTCCCCCTCCGCGATCGAATTGGACAAGGCGGCGGGGCATCTGAAATCGCTTTGCGGATGACGCGAAAAGCCACACAACCGGGAATCTCCGCGCGCCTCGCGCTGCTGCTTGCCTGCGCTTTCAGCATGCAAACCCTTCTCGCAGGCGAGCAGCAATACGAACCGCTGTCCGCCAGCGTGCGGGCGGTCATGCACCGTTCGGTTGCCGATCGCGCCAGTGCGCGGCTGACCTTCGCCTCGCAAGCGGAAGGCGCCGCCTGGCTCGCCGACATGTCGAGGCGCCTGGAAAAGCACATTCCGGACGACATCACCCGCCAGGATTTCCTGGTCACCGTGCAATACGAAGCGTCGCGAGCCGGACTCGATCCGCAACTGGTGCTCGGCGTCATCCAGGTGGAGAGCAGATTCCGAAAATATGCAGTGTCGAAGGCAGGGGCGCGAGGTTACATGCAGGTGATGCCGTTCTGGACAAAACTGATCGGCGATGGCAATCAGAATCTATTCAACCTGCGCACCAATTTTCGCTACGGCTGCACGATCCTGCGCCATTACCTGGATATCGAACGCGGCGATACGTACCGCGCCCTGGCGCGCTACAACGGGACGCTCGGCAAGTCGCGGTACCCGGATAACGTGCTGCGCGCCTGGGCCACGGATTGGGATTACGAGCGCGGCCGTTCGCGCATCATCATCGCCCCTACCCGCTACATCGGCGACGGCTGAATCCGGCAAACCGGCTTTTTTGCCGCCGATCACGCGTTCGATCTGTTTGCGGGTGATCTTGCCCACGCGCCGCTCCGCGAGTTTGCCTCGCGGGTCATAAATGAACGTGGTCGGCAGTCCGTCCACCCTGCCGACGCTTTCGGAAATCCTGCGATCACCGAGCACGATCGGGTAGTTGACGAACATGCCATCGGCGAACTGCACGACCTGCTTGGCATCCTGGAATTCCATCGCGATGCCGATGACCTCGATATCCTTGCGCGACTCCTTGATCGCCACCAGGTCCGGTATCTCTTCCAGGCAGGGCGCGCACCAGGTGGCCCAGAAATTCACGATCACCCATTTGCCGCGGTAATCGGCGAGACTGTGCGATTTGCCTCCCACATCGGTCAGCGTGAAATTTTCAGCGGCGGACGCGACGCCCATCCAGGACAGCGCCAGGACCAGAATCAATCGGAACGAGTGTTTTTGCATGACTCCCCTCAGGCAATGCGCGCCGTGCGTGTACTGCTGCCGGTGGCGAACAAATCTCTCAGGCTGAAGTCCAGCACGCCGTCTACCGTGGAAGATACGTTCGCAACCAGCTTTCGGATTGCAGTTTCTTCGCTGACCTCCGCGGCATCCCGCCCGAACACGAACAATCTGAATATTTCCTTGACCGGAATACCACCCGCGTCGCGCGCGAGCACCCAGCCGTTGCCCTGGAGTTTCGCCACCCAACCCGCCGCGACCAATTTTTCCAGAATCGCCTCGGCTTCTTCCCACGACAATTTCAGCGCCGTGCGTAACTGATCGAGGTTGAGCACGTAGCCGTCCAGATAAGCCTTATGGAGCATCTTGAGAATTTCCATGGCGGCGACGAACTGCGCTCCTGGCGCCTGTTTGAGCAGCACGCCGCCGCTGCGCCAGTAAGGCAGCACCGCCGTGATGACCGCAGCAAATACGACGACGACCCAGGATAGATAAATCCAGACCAAGAGGATCGGCAGACTGGCGAAAGTGCCGTAGACCAGTTTGTAGCTGGCAAAGTTGGCAACAAAATGGCCAAAGGCGGTTTTCATGGCCTCGAACGCAAACGCGGCGATGATCCCCCCGACCACCGCATCCAGGACCGTGACCTGGCGGTTCGGTACCGTACGATAGAGAAAGCCGAAGGCGACCGAAGTCAGCACCAGCGGCCCCAGTTTCAGGAACGCGACCACGAGTTCCGGCGCCTGCCTGCCGACGCCCAATGACTGTGAAACCAGCCAGGAAGTCAACGACAGGCTGCCGCCGATCAGCATGGGGCCGATGGTCAGCACGGACCAGTAGATCAGTACGCGCTGAATCAGGGAGCGCGGTCGCTTGACCCGCCAGATGGTATTGAAGGCCCGATCGATGGTCAGCATCAGCATGATTGCCGTGACTCCCAGCAGCACGATACCGAGCGCGGTCAGTCGCGCCGCGTTTTCCGTGAACTGCTGCATATAGACGGTAACCAATTTCGACGACCCGACCGGCACGAGATTGCCGGCTACATAGGCCCGCAGCGTTTCGACGATTCCGTTGAACACCGGGAATGCCGTCATGACCGTGGCCATGATGGTGACCAGCGGCACCAGTGCGAGCATTGTGGTGAACGTGAGACTGCCGCAAAGCTGGAAGCAGCGCTCTTCCTTGAAGCGCCGGTACACCAGCACGACAAAGTTCCCCAGCAACCGGAACTGGCGAACGATGTCTTTGAGAGATTTCAGGTGCAGTTTCATGTCGGGTGGCAAAATGCTGCCGATATAATACGGGCTTCCAGGGCTGGAAAACAGCGATGCATGAAATCCTGATTCTGTACTACAGCCAGACCGGTGCGGTGAAGCAGATGGCGCAACTCGTCGCGCGCGGCGTCGAGAAGGTGCCCGGAATGGGCGCCAGACTGCGCACCGTTCCGAAGGTGTCCACGGTGACGCAGGCAACGGCGCCCGCGGTGCCCGACGCCGGAGCGCCTTACGTCGAGTACAGCGACCTCGAACAATGCGCCGGGCTGGCGCTCGGCAGCCCGACACGCTTTGGCAACATGGCTGCGCCCCTGAAGTATTTCATCGATGGCACCGGGGGCTTGTGGCTCAAAGGAGTCCTGAGCGGTAAGCCGGCGGCTGTTTTTACGTCCACCGCGTCGATGCACGGCGGACAGGAGTCGACGCTGCTTTCCATGATGCTGCCACTCATCCATCACGGCATGCTCATCGTCGGCGTGCCTTATACCGAGCCGGAACTGATGAGCACTCGCGGTGGCGGTACGCCCTACGGCGCCAGCCACCTCGCCGGCGCCAACGCCGATCAGCCGATCAGCGAAGATGAGCGGCGCCTGTGCATTGCGCTCGGCACGCGGCTCGCCGAGGTTGCGCGGAAGCTCGCAAGTGCGTGACCAAAAAAACGCTCACCGCCAAGGACGCCAAGGACGCGAAGGAAAACCGGCGAGAACCAAATCGCGACAGGAAAATGTCGCACACGCCAAGTCGTACCCACGAGAACTGGTATTCGTATCCAGCCTCGTCTTTGATTTACCTTGGCGTACTTGGCGTCCTTGGCGGTT
>JANOGH010000344.1:0-22870 GCA_031414075.1 Betaproteobacteria bacterium
CCTTGCGTGTGCGGCCTATGGGGCGGTGAGCTGTGCCGGCAGGTTGGTACCGTACACCTGATCGGGCGTCTGGCCCTCAAGCGTCTGATGCGGTCTGATCTGGTTATAGAACGTCCGATACCGCTCCAAACCCTGGTGCGCAGCCCCAGCAGTGTCGTAGGCGTGCAGATAGACCTCCTCGTATTTGAGGCTTTTCCAGAGTCGTTCTACCAACACGTTATCCCGCCAACACCCTTTTCCATCCATGCTGATCTGGATGCCGTGGTGCGTGAGGAGCTCGGTGAACTCGTGGCTGGTAAATTGGCATCCTTGATCGGTATTGAAGATTGCTGGCGGGCCATAGCGGCCCACGGCGTCCTGCATCGCGTCCAGACAGAAATCGGTCGTGAGCGTGGTGGAGAGCCGCCAGGCCAGCACCCGGCGACTCGCCCAGTCGAGAACCGCGAAGAGATATACGAAGCCCCGGCGCATCGGAATGTAGGTGATATCGGCGGCCCAGACATGATTCGGCCGCGAGATCGCCAGGTCGCGCAAGAGATAGGGGTAGATCTGATGGCCGGGCTGGCGGCGGCGGAGAGACGGCTTGCGATACAAGGCCTCAAGGCCCATGCGGCGCATCAGGGTGGCCACATGGCGCCGCCCCACAGTTTGCCCCTCGTGCCGCAGCAGATCGCGCAGCATACGGGCGCCGGCAAACGGATACTGCAGATGGAGTTCGTCGATCCGCCGCATCAACGCCAGCGCCGTCTCGGATACGGGCGTGGGGTGGTAATAGGCGGTCGAGCGGGCCAATTTCAGTAGCTGGCATTGCCGCCGAACCGGTAGAGGATGCGTGCGATCGATCATGGCTTTGCGCTCCGCAAGCCCGCCTTGGTGAGCGCCCCGACTAAAAAATCATTCTCCAGTGCCAGTTGACCAATTTTGGCATGGAGCGTTTTGAGGTCCGGCGTGTTCGCCGTCGGCGTGGTCCCGCCAAAGACATCGGCGGCCCGCGCCTGTAATTGTTGTTTCCATTCAGTGATCTGCGTGGGATGGACCTGAAACTGCTCCGCTAATTCGGCCAGCGTCTTGTCCCCTTTGACCGCGGCCAACGCGACCTGTGCCTTGAAGGTTGCCCCATGATTCCGTCTCGTTCGCTTCATCGCCTCGCTCCTTTCGTCGGCCATCCCTCGGTGGGATGGGTGAAGCCAGGCTACCACGTATCACACTGTCCGAATTTCCGGAGCCCCCTCTCCGTAAGTTATCGAGGCATCCGCACACTCTGGTCAGCAAATGCATACAGAGATGTTCAGGTGTTCGATGCCGGACGAAACTCCATACCTTTGCAGCTGGCTGAGTACATGCGGATGACTTTTTTGCCTGATTGGTAGTCGTTGCTGAGCCAAACGAAACTTCAGGAGCGTCACAAGATTCTCGAATTGGAAGACGGAGCATGTGTAGTTATCCATACGGATGAATCGGAAAGATGTTTGAATTGTTGATGGGTTGACTTGGTGAGGAAATGTTCATGGAGTCTGACCGTTGCCGGACTGGATATGTCGCCATAGCGAAGTTAATCATTATCGGTGTTCCAGTTTACAACGGCAAGGCCTGCATTAAACGAGCACTAGAATCTATTCGCTCGCAGACGCATGAGAGTTTTAGAGTAATAATTTCTGACAATGCTTCAACGGATGGAACACGAGAGATTTGTGAGTCGATAGCAAGAAACGATACGCGCTTTTCTTATATAAGGCAGAATCGCAATATCGGTGCGTTTGAGAACTTTAAATTCTTAATTGATAACGCAAACTCGGAATATTTTGTGTATTTAGCCGCGGACGATTACTGGGAGCCTGAATTTTTAGAGCTAAATATTTCAAATCTTTTCGAAGACCAAGACGCGGTTGCATCTATATCCAAGGTCGATTTTGTAAAGTGCGGTGTGTTTCTGCGTCACTCGAATGGTGACCATGAAATCAAGGGTTCTGAAGTGGAGAGATTGCGCCAATATCTTAATGCCCCTACGGACAATAGTAGATTTTATTCTGTATTCAAAACTGAAGTGCTTCGAGACGCAATTCGAGATGCCCCTTCTTTTCATGCGCTGGATTGGTACATGATGGCCTTGACCCTAACCAAGGGCCATCATCTTTGCTTGGATAAGGTATTGATGCATAGAGAGGTTGCGGAAAGTAATAGATATCAAAAGACGGTTTCATCTGATAACGAAGAGTTTTTCGCGGGGAAATATTTTCCTGTTTTACCAATGACATATGCGCTGCAAAAAAAGCTGTCGATTTTCCACTTTCTCGAACTTGTTGGACCCCTTCTTAACTTAAATAAGATTAAGCATAAAGAATATATTGCTTATAAATATCCAGAGAGTTTGTATGGAAAATTATTAAAATATTTCTAGAATTCTCTTTGGGTTGCATTCGGTTCACCTCACTCCACGAGTGCGTCGACGCACTACAGCCTAGTGGCACTATCGCTATCGTTGATGACAATAATCTCAAGGTCAACAGGAAACAAGTTCGGCCTCAGTAATCTCAAGTCTAAAGCATTCCATATGACATCCCTCAGATTTCATAGACATCTCCATAAGCGGGAGAATCGTAAAATTGGAGATGATCATCAGTAACATCGCGGTGTTAGCCCGCTCCGTCAACTGAGAGATAAAGTCAAATCTGGTGTATGCCTCACTTGAAGCATCGCTGTTCAGGCGGCGAGGTTCTGTTGTTCAGGCGGATTGTCTTGCGCCTGTATTCCATCCTTGAACGTCACTCCGCTCAGCAATACGCCGATCTTGTCGGCGCCGCGAATTCTGTTCCATGACTTTTCTGCTTCTTCAATCAGCTTGAACGCCAGCCCAAGGAACGTCGGACGCGACACGCAATTACGCGTGCGTGTGGTGCGATGGCGCACCGTCGCGAAGGTCGATTCGATCGGATTGGTCGTGCGCAAATGCTGCCAGTGCTCGGCCGGAAAATCGTAAAACGCTAACAGGCTGTCGCGGTCTTTCTCCAGCTTCTCCACGGCCTTGGGATACTTCGCCTGGTACTGTGATACGAATTGTCCGAATGCGCTCTGCGCATCGACCCGCGTGGCGGCCATCCAGATCGCGTGCAAACCAACCTTGGCTTTTGCGTGTTGCGACGCGGGCAACGCATTCAACACATTGCCCATCTTGTGAAACCAGCAGCGCTGCGCGCCGGTCGTCGGGAATACTTCTTCCAATGCGGCCCCAAAGCCCATCGCGCCATCACCAGTGGCCAGCAATGGCCCCGCCTGCAAGCCCCGCGCTTTCAGGTCGAGCAAGATCTCTTTCCACGATTCTTTCGATTCCCGATACCCGTCGCCAATGACCACGCGTTCTTTCCGGCCTTCTGGCGTGACACCCATGATCACCAGCAGGCACTGTCCTTCCGATTGTTCGCTTCGTAGCCCGGTGTGAATGCCGTCGGCCCACCAATACACGTACCGCGCGTGCGACAGATCCCGACCGCTCCATTGCTGGTGTTCATCAGCCCACTGCGCTTTTAAATGACTCACGACGTTGGCGGACAAGTCTGTGGCTTCTTTCCCCAACAGCACGTGCAACGCCTCACTCATGTCGCCGGTTGAAATGCCTTTCAAATACAACCAGGGCAGCGCCGCCGAGACCCGCGGCGATTTCCGCACATAGGGCGGCACGATAGCTGAATTGAATTTCACCCCACGGCCTGACCGGTCACGCACTTTGGGCACCTTGACCGCCACCGGTCCGACGCCGGTGAGCACGTCCCGTTCTGGCAGGTACCCGTTTCGTACCACCGCCCGGTGACCCTGCACCGTCGTGACGTGGGCATATTGTTCAAGCAGCTGTGCCAATTCCGCCTCGATCACGTGGTGAATCACCTGCTGTGCGCCACGCCGTATCAGATCGTCCAGGGTCAATCCGATTTCCGGCAGACCGTTTCCCTGCTCCTGCGTATCCTTGCCCATGGTGGAGGTGTCCTTTCATTGGTGTTTGATCTCGACAATCAAATTGTCCAACAAAAATCTCCACCGCCTCAACCCGTCACTTCAAATTCAGGCCGTACACCACTTTTGACTATAGCTCCCGTCAACTTTTATCTACGCTTGCACAATCTCGGCTCATCATCCGTGTACGAGTCGTTCGTAACGATTAGTTGAAGCAATGTACAATCGTGACCTTCGAATCCTTTATGTGACATCATATTTACCGGGCACTATTTCCGGAGGTGCAGTTCGGATACTTAATATAGGCCGGCTGCTCAAACAACTTGGCAGGGTTTCTCTTGTGACCGCTTCCACAGGAAATGTAGACCCGGAGAGACTGAATTTCGTTCGAAACGAATTCGATGTTAGGCATATTGCTCAGGTGAATCCAGATCCTCTTAGAAATTATTGGGAAAGGATTCGATATGAACTGGATCCTTCTTTTCTGAATACCGGGTTCTTAGTTGGAGGCGCACGTGATCTCGAAATGATGGGACAGATAGTTCATGAACATGATGTAACTTTCATACACAGTCTTCGAACCGCAAATATATTCCGTATCTATAAGTGGCCAAACAGCTTGATTGATTTGGATGATCTTCAATGCCGGGTTTACAATTCAAAAGCCAGGGTTGCCTCAAGTGCAGTTCGGAAAATACTGGATCATCGAATGTCACTTGTATGGCGAAGGCGTGAGAGTCTTCTTAAGGATAGATTTGATGCGATTGCGGTATGTAGTGAAAATGACAAAGAGTATCTTAGTGGAATTAGCAGAGAGAGCGGAGCGGTATCATCTCGGATACATGTCATTCCGAATGGGTTTGACCCCCCTGTACGCGTAGTTGAGCGACGCGCGACCTCACCGCCACGCGTTGGTTTTATTGGAGCCTGTGGGTTTGCGCCCAATCGCCATGGGGTTGAGTGGTTCATTCGAGAAATCTGGCCGCGTATCAAGCTTGATGTTCCTGACATCCGGTTGCGTTTGGTAGGAAAGCAGAGTGATGAGGGCTTCCCAAAGTTGGGGCCTGATATTGATGGTTTGGGCTTTGTAGCAGATCCAGCGGAAGAGATAGCCACATGGTCGGCAATGATCATTCCGATAAGGTACGGAGGGGGAACGCGGGTAAAGATAGTTGAAGCATTTAGTCGTAGGTGCCCGGTTGTCTCAACATCGGTAGGGGCTTTTGGTTATGAGGTGGTAAATGGGCAACACCTTCTGCTCGGAGACCATCCGGAGGAATTTTCCGCAGCGTGTGTGCAGCTCATTAAAAATCCGTCTTTGGGGATGCAAATTTCGGAAAGCGCCTGGGAGAAATATTTGAGGAATTGGACCTGGGATTCCATTGGCCCGTCGGTTTCTAAGGCAGTTGAAAATTGTTTGAGCAAAAAACAAGGCGCTGCCTGTCTCAGTTAAGAACAGTCTTGGAATGGGAGGTTACACTGAAGTCCGTTGAAATTTGACGAGTGGCTCCGCCGTGGGATACTCCACGGTTCACACAAGGAGGGAGCCACCGATGAGAAGAGACACGAGACAACGGAAGAGAGCCCTCGCGGGATTGCGGGCGATCTCGGGCCAGGACGAGATGTTGGGAACTCTGGTCCGTGTGATCAGCTCGGGCAAACAGGCGCTGGACGCGGTGATGCTGGAGATGGGACGCATGGTGGCGGAGAGTGTGATGCTGATGGAGCGCAAGGAGGTGGCCGGGCCTGATTATTATCCCATCGACCCGGCGTTCAAGAAGTGGGCGCATGAGAAGGGCTCCCTCTATCTTGGCGATCAGAAGGTCCAGGTGACACGTCCCCGGCTGCGGCATGTGGAGCAAGGGGAGGTGACCCTCCAGTCCTATGTCCGGTTGCGCGCCCTCGGGGCATTCTCTGAGGAACTGCTAGAGAAGATCCTCCGTGGCGTGTCAGCCCAGAAGTATGGCGAGACCGTCCTCCAGACGGACGAAGCCTTTGGCGTGTCGCCCTCCGCGGTCTCGCGCAAGCTCGTGGATCTGACGGCCACGAAGCTGAAGGCGTTCCAAGAGCGGTCGCTGGGAACATTCACGCCGTTCGCGGTGTTCCTGGACACGATTCACCGGGGCGGCGAGGCGTTCCTCGTGGCGCTGGGTGTGGACCTGAGCGGGAAGAAAATGGCCTTGGGGTTCTGGCAGGGCTCCTCGGAGAATCACGAGATCTGTGAGGCGCTGTTCAGGGACCTGGAGCGTCGCGGCCTGGCGCTCTCCCGGCGGATCCTCTTCGTGACGGATGGTGGGAGCGGCTTGCGCAAAGTGCTGCGAGAACGGTTTGGCAAGAAGCTGCTGCATCAACGCTGTGCGATCCACAAGAGTCGGAACGTGCAACGGCATCTGGCGAAGCCGTATCGAACAGAAGCGCATCGCCAGCTCACGACCGCGTTGGAGCAGGCCAGCTACGCCGACGCCAGACGGATGCTGCTGGAGCTGGAGACGTGGCTGCGGGCCAAGAACGAGTCGGCGGCGGATTCGCTCCTGGAGGCGTTCGAAGAGCTATTGACGGTGCATCGGCTGAAGGTACCGGCCTTGCTGCGCAAGACGCTGCTGTCGACCAACCCGATCGAGAGCATGTTCTCCCTGGTTCGGCACAGTGAGCGAAATATCAAACGCGCACGAGGGAGTGCGATGCTCCAACGGTGGCTGGGGACGGTGTTGCTCTACTGCGAGCAGCAGTTCAATCGCGTGAAAGGCTTTGCAGGGATTGCGCAGGTCATGGCGACCATTGAGGTGGAGCAGGCGGAGCCACAGTCCGCTCCGACAAAGAGGGCAGCGTGAAACAACCATGGGAGCCGCTCAGAAAATTTCAACGGACATCTTGACAACTTCTGGAATGGGGCCAACGTCAGAAGGACTACCTCGCACCTTTTATCCGCCTCATTGGGCAGGGATGGAGTAGCCATGCTTCGCCTCGACCGGTTCATGACGCTGTATTACTTCAGACCTCTGAGAGAGCTTGGCTCTGGGAAAGGCACCGCCATACCGATTCTAATGTACCACAGCATAAGCGAGGCTCACGAAGCCGCCCATCCGTACTATCGGGTTAATACTTCGCCAAAGATGTTTGCAGGTCAGATGCGTTTTCTAGCCGCGCAGGGTTATAGGACTATCACACTGCAAGAGTTAACCAATAACGAGCCCGTTGGTAAGAGCGTTGTTATCACATTCGATGATGGATTCAGTGATTTTTATTTCAAAGCCAATCCTATCCTCAAAGAACATGGTTTTCGGGCAACCGTATTTCTGATAACGGCATCTGTAGGCGAATCATTCAATGGCAGGAGGTGTTTGGATTGGGGACAAATCCGAGAACTATATGCAGCGGGTGTAACGTTCGGTTCACATAGTCACACGCATCGGCAGCTAAGGTATCTCGATCGTTCAGCCATTGTGCAAGAGCTAAGACGGTCGAAAGGTACTATCGAAGATAAACTTGGTTGTGCAGTGTTTGATTTCTCCTATCCCTACCGGTTCCCTGAGGAAAATAGAGAGTTTAAGGGACTCATCGGCGAAGAACTGACAAATGCTGGCTACGCCCGTTGCGTGACAACCATCATAGGCAGATACCGTTCTGGGGACGATCCAATGCTTATCAAGAGACTCCCCGTAAATTCTTCTGATGATGCATCGTTTCTTGATGCAAAACTTAACGGCAGTTACGACTGGCTACATGTTGCCCAAGTAGCTATCAAAAGATTGAGAGGACTCCTTTCATGGCAATGTTGAATCCTGTGATTCCAGTAGATATATCAATCTCATCTTTAACTGAAGTGTGTTTACCACGTACTGAAATGTCCTGGAACTATATGCCGACATATGGGGATCTTCGCATTCGAGATCATAGTAATTGGGAATGTATTCTGTGATGGATGTGACGGAATAGGCGCGGACCACGATCCCGCCTTATGTTGATTCAAAGCCCTGTTAGTTTAGGAGGATCTCCGCGGGCATACTATTGCGCGTAGGGAAATCCGTAGACAGATACTCTTGTGTCTTTGTCCTTAATCGAGAGGTATAAGATGAAGCTTTCGATTGTGATCGTATGTTGGAACGACTTGAAAGTGATCCGCGATTGCATGCGTTCAATTTACGCTGCAACGCATACCATTGAATTTGAAGTGATTGTTTCCGACAACGGCTCCACAGACGGGTCGGTGCAGTTCATACGACAGAACTATCCACAGGCTATAATCATCGAAAACTTGGCGAATCTTGGGTTCAGCAAGGGGAACAACGTCGGCATTCGAGCCAGCCAGGGAGACTATGTCCTCATACTCAATCCGGACACAATCATTCATGATGGGGCGTTGGACAGATGGATCCAATTCGCCGACCAGCACCCTGAGCCCGGAGGCTTTGGATGCCGTGTCTTGAATCCAGACGGTTCCTATCAAGGCTCCCCCCGGCCGTTCCCGACGATCTGGGGCGACTTGCTCGCGGCACTCTGCCTTCGATCACTCGCTTACCTTTCTGACAGATTTGTTTCCGACACTTATACTGGATGGCAAGGAGATACTGAGCGATTGATTGACTGGCAGTCCGGATGCTGTGTGATGTTCCGCGGCGACCTGATTAGGCACTTGGGCGGGTTTGACGAACAGTTCTTCTACCATTATGAGGAGGTCGACTTGTGCCGACGGGTCTGGCAAGCAGGGTATTCGATTATTTACACTCCTGAAGCAACGATCACGCACCTGGGTGGGCAGTCAGTCAACCGATTCCCAATCAAGTTCGAGATCGAAAAGCACCGCAACCGCTATCGCTACTTTTACAAGTATTATGGCCCGGAGGGAGCGCGTCGCTGCCGCCTTGTCGCACTTGTAAGATTGCGAGTTCGGCAGCTTGGCTACGGCATGATTCAGTTGGCTAGACCAACGGATACGTTGAAGAGCCGAATGCACATGTATCGAGTCGCCGCGGAGTGGAACCGTCACCTCGACCCGGTTCGATTTATAGAAGTTGGGGAAGAGCCGGAAATCGAAGCCAATGCGTTTACCCAGATAATGTAACGTTCCGCAGGTGTTCTCTTAGTACCCGCAGAAAACAATCTCATCTCTTGAAGGGGGTATCGCAATGCCAGTCTCTCTGGTCACCGGCGGCGCCGGTTTTATGGGCTCTCATGTTGCCGAGCATCTGCTCAAGATGGGACATACGGTAGTCGTCATAGACGACCTGAGTGGGGGATTCGTCGACAACGTTCCCGATGGCTTAATATTTGTCGAAGGATCGATCTTAGACCATGAATTGATTAATCGCGTATTCGAGAAGTACTCCTTCAATTACGTGTATCACTTGGCGGCCTATGCGGCGGAAGGGCTAAGCCATTTCATTAAACGGTTCAACTACCAAAATAATCTTGTTGGCTCGGTGAACCTTATCAATGCGTGCGTCAATTACAACATCAATTGTCTAGTATTCACTTCTTCCATCGCAGTCTATGGGGCAGGGCAGTCACCGATGACGGAGGACATGGCACCTCTGCCAGAAGACTCATACGGGATCGCCAAGCTTGCGGTGGAGCAGGAACTGAAGGTCAGCCATCATATGTTCGGTCTAGAACATATAATATTCAGGCCACATAATGTGTATGGTGAGAGGCAGAATATTGGAGACCGCTATCGAAATGTCGTGGGAATTTTCATGAACCAGTTACTAAAGGGAGAGCCAATGACGATTTTCGGGAATGGGGAACAACAGCGGGCCTTCACGCACATCAACGATATAGCGCCAATTATCGCCGACTCGGTGAACCATCCGGCTGCCCGCAATGAGATCTTTAACATTGGTGCGGACCAACCTTATGCAGTCAATGAACTGGCGCGGATTATTGCCGCGGCCATGGGTGTGCCATGCCGGACTGCACACTTAGATCCGCGAAATGAGGTGAAGATCGCCTTCTCAGACCATTGCAAGGCGGAACGGATCTTTGGGAGGCGTGAGAAGACAGGACTTCAAGAAGGAATTTTCGCGATGGCTGAATGGGTAAATAGGCACGGTGCTCGCGAGAGCAGTATTTTTAAGGATATCGAAGTGATGAAGAATATGCCTCCCAGCTGGGCGAGTGCGGTCCAGCGGTTTCAACATTGAAGTGCTACGGTTGAAGAAGTCTTGGCAGTGAAGCAGCCGTCCCTCTACTTTTGTCTTCCGCCATGGGGGCGGCAGTAGCACAAAGCGAAGCACAACTGGTTTGCAGTCGTTGTAATGCGCGAATGCCTATTTCGATTCCTCTCGAAGTGCCACGGTAAGCTGTAGCGTATCTCTATCGAGTACAATGGGTGGCGTGTCGCTCTGCTGTATTCTCATTTTTACACCGTGCAGATCCAACGCAATAGATCCTTCTTAAGACATGTCACAAGATGCGTATGTCCTGATAACGCCTGCCTTTAATGAAGCGCAGCGTGTGTCGCAGACCATCGAGTCTGTCCTAAGCCAAACGGTTCGGCCTCTGCGGTGGATACTTATCAGTGACGGCTCTAGTGACGGAACTGATGGGATAATGAAAAGCTGGGAGGCACGAGTAGATCTGATATCCTACATCCGCCGTGAAAAGGATCCTGATGTGTCGGGGTTCAAATCAAAGGTTGCAGCCATACAGGAGGCCTATACCAACTTACATTCTCGGTCGTTTGAATACGTCGGCATCCTCGACGCCGATATTACCTTGACACAGACCTATTATGAGCAGGTGATTACAGAGTTCAAACGGAACCCATTGTTGGGAATTTCCGGTGGGTTCATTTTCGAGCAACATAAAGGACGCTTCGAGAGCAGGCCTACCAATACGACCCGATCTGTCGCGGGAGGAATTCAACTCTTCCGAAGAAACTGCTATGAGTCAATTGGCGGACATCAGTCCATGCCACATGGTGGAGAGGATTGGCTTTGCGAAATCATGGCACGAAAGAAAGGCTGGGAGGTAATAGGCTTCCCTGATATTGCGGCCTTTCATCACAATCCGAGCGGCGCAAAGCGTGGGGCACTGAAAGATGCTATCAGGCAAGGGAAAATGGATTACTCGGTTGGGAGTCACCCCGTATTTGAAATAATAAAGTGTGCCCGTAGATTGCAGGAAAGACCTTTTGGTTTGCGAGCACTGATGCGGCTTCTTGGATTCACATGTTCTGCCCTAAAGGGGGCACGCAAAGATGTTTCGGTGGAGGTTGTCGATTACCTCAGACGGGAACAAATGCACAGATTACGGATGTACTTTCACGACTCACGCTAATAATTACTGAGCCGACCATCAAAAAGTGCGTAGTCTACTCTTGAAAACCCTCTGTTTTCTTGGGGAAACGCCCCTTGCGAGGAAAGTTATACGCGCACACTTTGACGGTCTCATCAGTAATTTGTTGCGCTGACTTGCCTTCCTGTCACGTTTCTCCCTCAATTCGGACCTAATTTAGTTAAGAGTAGCGATAGGTTGAACATGAGAGTAATTGGATTTCCAGTAGCATTACCCGCAGGCCTTAGAAAAATGCTTGATGTCTTGGGAGAGGCCTTGGGCGTTTGCTTTGAAGAACGCACGCTTGATGATGACGCCGGAATTGACGCCTGGGTTTTCCCCGAAGCGGACAAGGAGATTCTGAATCGAATTGTCCATTGCACCAGGCCCTGCTATGCAGTAATCCATGCCGACCTACTTGTACCATGCGGTGAATCTTCTGCCATCGATTTTGCTCTGGACTCAGCGGTCCCATCTGTACTAAGTGGGCGGAAGGTCAGGTGTGATGAGGCTGTTAATGTGACGGCTTTGCCAAGATGGTTAAAAGATGTGACCGTTCTTGCCTCTAAAGAAACGTCCCCTATCTGGTCAATGCAGGAAATTGGAGGATGCCAGCATCACTATGTCGCTTTGCCGATTCCGGAATTGAGCGACGGCGAATTTCTGTTTCTACTCTTCCACGGAAATCGATTCTTGCAGTTGCTTCCGCTCATACTGTTTTTACGCACACTTATTGAGGAACATGGCTGGGAACAGCCTCCCTTACGGGCATGCTTTATGTTTGACGATCCAAATCTGCATTGGCAGACATATGGGTTTATTGATTTCGCCAAAATTGCAGCGCATGCGCAAATGCACAACTATAAAGTATGTTTTGCTATGATCCCGCTGGATACATGGTTTATCCACAAGCCCACGGCCTTATTATTTCAACGATATCGTGATCAATTATCATTGCTGATCCATGGGAATAATCATATTGCACAGGAATTGGCCAGGCCTTGCGAGGATACAGATCTCAGCAGGAACCTGCGGCAGGCGCTCAGACGAATTGACGAATTTGAGCGCTGTTCCGGTGTAGAAGTCTCTAAGGTTATGGCTCCACCCCACGGAGCATGTAGTGAGAGCGCTCTCAGTGTGATGGCACACCTGGGGTTCGAAGCTGCCTGTATTTCGAAGGGATCGCTCCGCCACTATAACAGTCAAGCCAGCTGGCTCCATACGTTCGGTATGCAGCCAGGTGACATCATTGGAGACCTGCCCATTCTCCCGAGGTTTCCTCTTTCCGGGAACTGCCACAACAACATTTTAGTTGCGGCTCTGCTGCATCAACCCATCATTCCCGTAGGCCATCACCATGATATTGCGGATGGACTCCAACTCTTGGCCGATTTATCGAGATTCGTAAACTCCCTCGGAAAGGTGCGATGGGCCGACATGAAGGGGACCTCAAGATCGGGTTATGCACGAAGGTTGGAAGGAAAAACCATTCGAGTAAGAATGCTGACCAAGCGCATTGAGGTTTGTATTCCAGATGGAGTAAGTCAAGTATTAGTGGAGCGGCCGTGGTTAGAAGGGAAGAAGTCTTTGCCCCTAGCGTGGAGGACTCTCAGTGTTGGGTCAGGCTGGAACCTTCACCACCCAGATGGACCCATTCCCGTGCTGAGGCACCAAAAAATTGAAATTATGGCTGAATTGCCAAGGTTAGCCGATATCGAGGCCTCAAGCGCTAGGAACTTTCAGCTTTGGCCTGTTGTGCGAAGGCAGCTCACAGAAGCAAGGGATAGGATGGCGCCTGTACTAAGGAAGATATCAAGTATTTAGATAAAATAAAATTACTCTTAGGTATAAAGACCTTGTATATCATATTATTCATGATGGTCAATATGGCAGCCTTGTTGTTGCTGCCAAGGCGTTGGGCGGCTCTCCCGCTTCTGGTTGGAGCCTGCTACATCACACGCGGCGCGATACTGGAACTGGGGCCGTTTCATCTTTCTGTCGAACGAATACTGATTGTCGCTGGGTTGGTGCGAATATTCATACGGGGCGAGCGTTTAGAAGGCCGAATAAATGGCTTGGATTGGCTGATGCTGATTTGGCCTCTTTGGATATTAGTCAGTAGTTTATTTCACAAGGATCCATCGGCGGCGTTTGTATATCGGCTTGGCCTTGCTTTTGACGCATGGGGCATATACTTTTTAGTTCGTTTATTTTGCCAATCTTTCGATGACATATTAGGCCTATGCCGCTTTACAGCATTCCTGCTGCTGCCTGTGGCAATTGAGATGATATACGAAAAGTTTACGGAAGGTAATATTTTTTATTTTCTGTCAGGGGTTCCTGAATATCTCTTAATTCGGGAAGACCACATTCGTGCCAAAGGGCCATTTGCCCATGCCATTATTGCCGGCACTGTCGGTGCCACCTGTCTTCCCTTGATGGCCCCCTTGTGGCATCAACACCGTAAGGCAGCGACGATTGGGATTGGGGCCTGTGTGGTGATGATCTTCGCCTGTGCATCTAGTGGACCGATCATGAGTATGATAGTCGCTCTAGGTGCACTTATTATGTGGCGTCATCGGCAACATACTCGCATGGTCCGTTGGATGGCGGTCGCAGCGTACATTGCCCTGGACTTATATATGAAAGTTCCAGCCTATTACATAATCGCAAAGATTGATCTGGTCGGAGGGAGTACGGGGTGGCATCGCGCTAGGCTGATTGAGTCCGCTTTTGAGCATTTGTCAGAATGGTGGCTCAGTGGAACAGATTACACACGCCATTGGATGCCCTCAGGTGTTTCCTGGAGCCCCGACCACACTGACATTACGAATCACTATCTCCAGGTGGGAGTAATAGGGGGGGTGGCATCTACATTGTTGTTCGTTGCTATTCTGATCAAAGGCTTTTTCTTTGTTGGCCAGACGGTGAGGCAGATACCTGAATCGTCACCACATTCTCAATTCATGATCTGGGCGATTGGTGGCTCGCTATTTGCGCACGCCATTACCTTTATATCAGTTTCCTACTTCGACCAGTCAGTTATATTCATTTACTTGACCCTTGCGACCATCAGTTCCGCATGGTCTGCCACGGTGCCACTTGAGACCATTCATGCGGCAGCTGATATCGAGCAACGTTTCACAGATTCCGAGGAGCGAATGAACATCGTTAGATGATTATATAGCAAGCCAGCTTCACTTCAGGACAATCAGAGCGGTAGCTAGAATGGTTGTAACAGAGTCAGCCGATAAGTGGGTTGCAAGTTAATTCTTGACACACGATCTCCACAAGCGCGGCCCACACGTCCACACCCTCCCGCGTGACATTCAATCTCATAAAGATCACGACAACTCCAAACCCAACAAGTATTGATGCAGCGCCATGTCTTGCAGGGGTCATTTTCTCCCTAAGTGGCCATGGTACTCCGTGAGTTTACCCACGGACTCCGGAGCGTTAGGAGGTATCAGGTGAAGATTCTGGTCGCTATCGCAAACTACGGCAGCAAGAACATGGGGTTCCTTCATGCCGTTATCAAGGAATACTGGTCTATGTCGTATCGGGTCGACATTGTTGTCTTTTCGAATATTCCAAAGGAGTTAGGTCCGGGTGTTGAAGTCAAGGTGGGCCTTCCCTCGAAGAACCCCAGGTCACTTCCTTTTGCCCATAAAATAATGTTTGCAGAACGGGCGAATGATTATGATCTCTTCATCTACTCGGAAGATGACACATTAATAACAGAGCATCATATTAAAGCTTTCTTGGATGTTACCCGCATCCTTCCGGGGCATCAGATTGCCGGGTTTCTTCGGTATGAAGTCGACAAGCTCGGAAAGAAATATTATTCAACTGTACATTCCCACTTCCACTGGGTTCCTGGCTCTGTTATGCGGATCGGCGACTATTCCTTTGCCCGGTTCACCAATGACCATTCCGCTTGCTATCTCCTGACCCGAGAGCAATTGAAAGTGGCGATTGATTCTGGAGGGTATCTGGTTGAGCCCCATGATGAGCGGTACGATCTCTTGGTGACGGCGGCGACAGACCCCTACACGCAGTGCGGTCTAACGAAAGTAATATGCGTTTCACACCTGCAGGATTTTGAGCTTCACCATATGCCCGATATTTATATTGGAAAACTCGGAATAGCGGACAATGAATTTCTCCAACAGATAGAAGCCTTGCTGAAGAACAACGGAGACTCTCATGATCGGCTCTTTTCGGTGGAGACCAAGCTCAAGCAAGGGCGGTGGAGCAAAAAATATTACGAAAAATGTAGAAAAGATGTAATTGGATTGATTCCGGACTCTGTGGAGCAAGTTCTTTCCGTCGGTTGTGGATGGGGTGCTACCGAGGAAGTGTTGGTTCAAACAGGGCATAAGGTTGCGGCCATTCCCCTCGACTCGATCATCGGTGCTTGCGCGGAGGCCAAAGGAATCGAGGTGACCTATCCTGACTTTGATAAAGCATATGAGAATCTGTACGGCAAACGATTCGACTACATAATATTTTCCGAAATCCTCCAGCATCTTCCCGATCCTGTGAAGGTACTTTCGAAATACGTAAACCTCCTGGCGGATGAGGGATTGGTCATCATCAGCGTGCCAAATTTTAGTAATATTAAATTTCGTATAGCCATGGTGTCGGAGAAGATCTCATCAGGAAAGGTGATGGACTTTGGTGAAACAGGGCTGCACCTGACGACTTCAAAAATAATCAAGAAATGGCTGGAGCAAAGTAATCTGCAGACGGTTCGTGCGCTCTATGGCTCTGAAGGGCGATCAAGGCAGCTTGTGCCGATGGTGCCAGGAGGAATCAAAAGTTTTATTGCAGAACAGTATCTAGTGGTGGCGCGTCGATTACCCTCTGTAGCTTAATAGGTGGAGGTAGATTAACAACTTCCATGGACAAGTTGAAAGAGAAGAAGCCAATTATCTGCCTGCTCGGAGCATCATTCAGGGCAAGCAACATGGGAATAAACGCGCTGGCGGCTGGCACCCTTAAGGCGTTTATTAAGCAAAGCCCACAAGGGGAAATGGTTTTGCTTGAATACGGAAATGAGCAGGTTATGTTCAACATTGAGATAGCCGGAGAAGTCTTCCCCGTTCGACTCATCAATATCGGGTTTTCAAAGAAGTTCTATCTAAAGAATAATATTGCATGGTTGCTCATGCTGGCTCTCTTCGCCAGGTTTGTTCCCTTCCAACGGCTCGGCAGGAAAATGATTGCACGGAACGTCTGGCTGAGTAAGGTTGCAGATGCGGATATCGTCGCTTCGATGGCGGGCGGGGACAGTTTTAGCGACATCTATGGCTTAGGTCGCCTCTTATATGTCTCTCTCCCTCAATTCCTGGCCCTTGCCCTTGGCAAGAAAATGGTTGTCTTGCCGCAGACGATTGGACCTTTTAAGGGCGTCGTTGCGAAAGTGATCGCTAAAACAATTTTGCGGCGGGCGGTGCTGATCTACTCGAGAGACCGTGAGGGCGTCGCTGAGACGCAGAAGTTGATTGGATCAAGCGCTAACGATGAAAAAGTTCGATTTTGCTATGATGTAGGTTTTGTGTTGGACCCTGTCAGGCCAAATAATATGGGTCTTCAATTCTACAATCGAAAGGAGAAAGAAAGACCGCTTGTTGGACTGAACATTAGCGGTCTGTTGTATATGGGCGGATATTCACGAGACAACATGTTCGGGTTGAAAATTGACTACAAGGAACTTATTCCAGACCTCGTTGATTTGATGATCCGAAAGCATGACAGCGCCGTGATGCTGGTTCCCCATGTCTTCGGCGCAGACGGGGAGAGCGATTCTGTTGTTTGCCAGGATGTCTATTCATTTCTAAAAGAACGCTATGGCGGGAGGCTTTTGATTGCAGACGGCGAATATAACCAAAGTGAGATCAAATATATCATTGGTCTGTGCGACTTTTTTATCGGATCACGCATGCATGCCTGTATCGCGGCGCTCTCCCAAAACGTTCCGACGGTTTCAATCGCGTATAGTAGTAAGTTCCTCGGCGTCATGAAGACCATTGGCGTCGCAGAACTCGTCGCCGATCCTCGCAAACTTGGAAAGGATGAACTTTTCAGGGTGATTAGCGATGCTTTCGAGCATAAGGCGCAACTCAGAGGGCATTTGGAAAAGACAATGCCTAAGGTAAAGGAAACGATTCTGAACCTATTCAACGAAATTGGTTCCCTTGTGGGAATGGTGTAGGCGATGCAATTACGCAACGTACAGGACGTTGTGGACTGGGGACTCTGTATTGGCTGCGGGGCATGTGCATACGTATGTCCTGAGAACATCACCCTTGTCAATGTGGTAAATGAGGGAATCAGGCCTGTACTCGAAAAGAGCAATTGCGAGAAGTGTAACGAGTGTCTCAAGGTCTGCCCCGCAATCAACGTCACGCATTCGCCTGAGTCGGACCGGAGTGAGATTATGGCGGATTTAGCAATGAGTTGGGGGCCGATTCTAGAGGTCTGGGAAGGCTATGCTGCTGATCCCGAGGTTCGACACAGTGGATCGTCTGGGGGGTTGTCGAGCGCCCTTGCGCTTTACTGCATAGAAAATGCTGGGATGTATGGGGTTTTACACATCGGCCCAGATGACAACGTGCCATTGAGCAACAAAACATTTTTTAGTACCTCACGCGAGGAAATCGTTGCGAGGACGGGATCGCGTTACGCGCCAGCATCGCCGTGCGATGGTCTGGGGAAGATCGCAGCCGCTCCAGGTCCATCCGTATTTGTTGGTAAACCATGCGACGTGACTGCCGTCAGAACTGCGGAGTCCATGAAGCCAGAACTGGGCGGGAAAATTGGTGTTGTGATCGGCTTTTTCTGCGCCGGCACTCCTTCGACGCAAGGGACATTGGACCTTATCAAGTCGTTGGGGATCAACCCCGATACTGTGGAAGATATCCGTTACCGCGGAATGGGCTGGCCGGGAAAATTCTCGGTCACGATTAAAGGAGAGCAACAGCCTCGCGAAGTCATGACATACATGGATTCCTGGGGCTTCCTTCAAAAATACCGTCCCTATCGGTGCCACCTCTGTCCCGACGGAACCGCGGAGTTCGCCGACATTTCGTGCGGCGATCCCTGGCATCGGCACATCGAGGAGGGGGAGCAAGGACATTCGCTGGTATTGGTGCGCACCGAGCGCGGGCGGGAGATCGTGAGAGGGGCCAGGGATGCCGGATATGTGGTACTCAAACGAGCGGATCCATCGGTACTCGAAGCCTCGCAATCAAACCTACGAAAGAAAAGAGGGGCTATCTGGGGACGAATTCTCGCTATGAAACTGTTTGGAATTCCGACGCCAAAATTCCAAGGGTTTTATTTGTTTGCGAATTGGAGGCGACTATCGTTCAAGGCCAAAGCCCGATCGATCATCGGGACAGTAGTACGAATCATGAAACGAGGCTATTACAGACCCATGAAGTCGATTTCTCGTAACAGGACTTGAGAAATTGATTGGTCAGATCAAAAGTCGAAGTGGCTCATACACCTTCTTGAAAAATCCCCAAGGCATATTAGCCTGAGAGAAAACCTGAACTCGCATCTTCTTCCGACTAGTCTCATTATTTCGGCTGTCACTTTCTACTATTCGACCCGCAGGAGGGAGGCGATGGTGAAGGCTCAGTTAGTCCAAGCCCTTGAGGCTCGCGCTCGACAAGGCAGGAATGATTATTTCGTTGAGCTGCTCAGAACGGTGCCAATGCCACTGTCAATCTTGGACGTGGGTGGCACTGTGGACTACTGGCGCACAGTGGACTTTCCCATCGATACTCAAGTTCGAATTGTCCTTCTCAATACATTCAATCAGCGTGTGGATCCACCATTCGAGTCAGTTGTAGGCGATGCTCGCGACTTGTCGTGTTTTCGAGACAGGGAGTATAATGTTGTATTCTCAAATTCTGTCATCTGTCTCGTCGGCTCGTTTGTAGATCAGCAACGGATGGCGAGGGAGATTCAACGTGTCGGTCAATACTTTTTCCTGCAAACTCCAAACCATTCCTTTCCAGTTGACTGGCGCACGCTGATTCCTTTCTTCCACTTCCTTCCAATTGACGCACAGGCGTGGTGTTTCGAGCGCTTCGCCGTTGGAACCTATCGGCGGGCACGCACCCGTGCCGAAGCACTGACATGGGCCTCGCGGGTGAGGAACCTCAGATGGCGTGATCTGCAAGTATTGTTTCCTAACGCAGAAGTGATGCCCGAGCGATTTGGTGGTTTTACAAAGTCATTTATGATACACAACTTGCCGACCTGCCGGAGTGGCGTTGTCTGAGCACGAATATCCGCAGGCAGGTCAAAGGCTCACTCTGACAGACCTCCAAGTGTTTAGATATTTTCTATCTGATTTTCAGCCATGCTGGGGTGGGCGGTGTGACTATGCTACTAGAACGTGAAGTATATTCATATGCCCCGATATCCCATGTGCCGTCTCCACCGCGAGCATTACCGGTTCTATCTACGCTATATGGGAATCTAAGGTTTATTCCTTTATCTCTAGGGTATGTAGCATCAACTGTCGATACTATGTGAAAGTCTCCAGCAGACAAGTTGGCGAATGGATTGCTGCCATTGGAAATGCTATTTGAACCGCCGCACGTTCCTGAGCAAAAGTCATGCGATTGGTTCGGCAACCCGCTCCCATTGCAATCCCAGTAAATATTGTTCTGACTTGTGCTTCCAGCATTCCATACGCCATTGTTGGCCGAGGTCCATGTAGCCCACAGCCCAACAACGGTGTTGTTGTAAAAATAGACCGGTCCGTTTGTTCCCTGTTGTGTCTCAAGAAGCCGATTGTACGGTCCAGAGCTTGTGCCTCCTCCATACCAAAGGTTCCCGTACACGTGCCACGTCCCGGAGCTTCCGTTAATCATCATGATTCCTTCTGCGCTGTAATTATGAATATTATTATAACGGAAGGTGACATTTGTCGACTTCTCAGTCGCTACAACATTCGGATGACAGATAACGAAGTCTGTTGCTCCATTGTCGTAAAAATCGTTGTATTCCCAAATTGAGTTGTCGGCGTTCATAATAAACATGAGCGTACAAGCACCATGCACTTTCGTGTACTGTACGGTAAGCCGGTCTACGAGTTCATAGTCACTTCCGTTCCAGGCGGTTGTATCAATCCCGCGATTGTCGCCACTCTGAACACACGGAGATGCCCCGCATGGTCCAGCCACCTCTAGATATCGTAGGGTGACATAGGCGACACCACGGTCAAGTGATACACCTGAGCCCTCACCTGCCGAGACATTAATCTTCATTCCACTAGCAACCTGACCATCAATGGTGACATAACTCCCTACGTCTAGCGTAGACCAATAGATACCAGCTAACGTCACTTGTGCGTCATATGCTGTATTCCAACCGGTTTCAGACCCGTGCGCAGCCACCGTAGACCGTTTTATAAATATGCGACCGGCCTCAGTATCCGCATTCCCGCTCTTCCCCACAACAAGCGCACTATAACTCCCTCCCGCAATCCAAATGGTGTCGCCCGGGGAGATTAAAGCCCAAGAGATATTTGTCATGTTACTCCACGCACTCGTCCAGCTCGTTCCATTCCCCCCCGCCCCTGATCGCACGTGCCAATTAGCTGCTTGCGCGTCTATTGCGTATACAGTAGATAGCAAAAGACAGACAAGGACAAAATGTTTCATTAGGTACCTCCATAAAACTAAATTCAGTGACCATTTCATATTCGGTCGGAAAAGGTAAAAGGCTGACAGGGCCAGCTCGAGGCAGCTTGATTATGGATCGGATCTGGCCCACCGAAGATACGGCATACCCTCCCGCCGTCCCCCCTGCCAGACGCGGTATCCTTTACCAGTGCGCCCATTCAGGTTAGGCCAGGCATTGTAACTATGTTCAAGCCATACCCAGCGAAGGTCATCTGGAGCGTAATGACAAAGCCAATTTCGCTGTCCATGACCGTAAAGCACCTATACAGTAAGCAAATAAGATGCCTGTCATTATCGAAGCATTTGTGATTGCTCAAGTTTAATTAACATTATGAAATGTAACCGATGTTCTAGCTATTCAAGGCTTGGGAGAGACAAGTAACGTTGTAACTACTGCCTAGGGCAGCGTAGCGGGTACAAAAGTGTATGCAGAAGCCTGTACGTAATATCAGTAAGAGGGGCTTGTGACACGGCTCTATTACCGTCTAAGGCCGATCGTTCCAAAGTGGATGCGGATGACGACGCGACGGCTTTTTGCCAGACGGTTGAGACGTCACGTCGGCGGCTTCTGGCCGATCGATAGGGCGGCTGGTCAACCCCCAGCAGGATGGCCAGGCTGGCCGGACGGTAAGAAGTTCGCCTTTGTCATGACTCACGATGTCGAAGGAATGAGAGGGATGGAGCGATGCCGTGCCCTTGCTGAGGTAGAGATGCGTCTGGGATTTCGCTCCTCCTTCAATTTCGTTCCGGAAGGAGAATATTCAGATACCGAATCGCTCCGTGTTTTTCTGTATGAGAATGGATTCGAAGTCGGTATCCATGACCTGCATCACGACGGGTCGCTCTATCGTTCGGCTGGGGTTTTCAGAAAACAGGCTCGGAAAATAAATCAACATTTGCAATCCTGGGAGGCCGTGGGTTTTCGTTCCGGATTCATGTTTCATAATTTGGAATGGCTGCAGGATCTCAATGTTCTATACGACGCCTCCACCTTTGATACGGATCCATTTGAGCCGCAACCTGACGGGGTGCAGACGATTTTCCCGTTCTGGGTGCCTGGAAAAGATAGCAAAGGATATGTTGAGCTGCCTTACACATTGCCGCAGGACTCGACCCTCTTTCTTCTCTTTAAGGAACAGACTATTGACGTATGGATCCAAAAGCTCGAATGGGTGGTTGCACAGGGCGGTATGGTGTTGCTGATTACCCATCCGGACTACATGTGTTTCGATGGTGAATGTGGCCCAAGGCAGTTCCCGGTCCGTTACTATGAGGAGTTTTTATCGTATGTGCGGGAGAAGTATGCAGGTTTGTACTGGTCTGCGTTGCCTCGCGAAGTAGCCATGTTCTATCGAGAAGATGTGCCGCTTTCTTTCCATAGGCCTCGCAGGAAGATCTGCATGTTGGAGTATAACAATTACGGAACGGACAACCGAGTGCGGCGATATGCAGAAACATTGGTGAAGCGCGGTGATCAGGTTGACGTAATCGCAATCACTGACGGAAACCATCCTCTTGGAACGACCGTTATTCACGGTGTCACTGTACACTACATCCAGCGGCGCACACGCGACGAACGGAGCAAATGGACCTATGCGGGGAGGCTGCTGAGGTTTCTCGTCTTGTCCTCGATTTATATGACGCGCCTACATCTCCGGCATCGTTTTGATTTGATCCACGTGCATAACGTGCCGGATTTTCTTGTGTTTGCCGCCTGGGTTCCAAAATTGATGGGGGCGAAACTCATTCTGGATATTCACGATATTGTGCCGGAGTTCTTCGCGTCAAAATTTTTGACTAAGACACACAATGGTTACGTTCGACTGCTAAAGTTTGTAGAGAAAGTGTCAATGGCGTTCGCCGATCATGTCATCGTCTCCAACCATCTTTGGCATGAGAAGCTAATTGCACGCTCTGTCACACAGGGGAAATCTTCGGTGATT
>JANOGH010000345.1:0-4671 GCA_031414075.1 Betaproteobacteria bacterium
CGGTGAGACGCGGCGCGTCCAGGGAAGTTCGGCGCCGGAATTCACAGGCGATGAACCGGTATTGCTGGCGCAGCGCAGCCGCTGCCCGGTCTGGATCGGACGCAGCCGAGTCGCCGCCGCCCGCGCGCTGATTGCCGCGAATCCGGAGTGCAATGTCATCGTCAGCGACGACGGCCTGCAGCACTATGGTCTGCAACGCGACGTCGAGATTGCGGTGCTTGATGGCAGCCGCTCCACGGGTAACGGCCTGCCGCTGCCGGCCGGGCCCTTGCGCGAAAGCACCGCGCGTCTGGCCGAAGTTGACGCGGTGGTCGTAACCGGAGACCCCTCTTCGCGCCCCGCCAGCGCAAAAACATTTGCCATGAGGCTCGACGGCAATGTGTTTCGCAACTTGCTGAACCCGGCCTTCCATCAGGAAGCAGGCGCATTCCACGGCAAGCGGACGCATGCCATCGCCGGCATCGGCAATCCGGTCCGCTTCTTCGATCATCTGCAAAGGCTGGGACTGAGCTTTGCGGCGCACGCATTTCCTGACCATCACGCCTACTCGCAAGCCGACCTCGAGTTCGGCAACGCCGAAGCGATCATCATGACCGAGAAGGATGCGATAAAATGCATTCGCTTCGCGCGCGAGAACCACTGGGTATTGCCGGTGGACGCACAGGTCGATGCGACACTCGGCACGCTCATCCTCGACAAAATGAAAACCTGGAATGGATCCTAGACTGCTCGACATCCTGGTCTGCCCGCTGTGCAAGGGGCCACTGCTTTACAGGAAGGCCGAAAAGGAACTGGTCTGCAAGGCCTGCCGGCTCGCCTATCCGATCCGCGACGACATTCCGGTGATGCTGGAAGACGAAGCGCGAAAACTTCCTCCGGAGGAGGAAGTTTGAGTGACAAGTAACAGGTGACGTGTGACATGTCACAGCGCCTAAGAGATCGATCCGTCACCCGTTACTCGTCACCTGTCACATGAAATTCGTCGTCGTCATCCCCGCCCGCTACGCTTCAGTGCGCCTTCCGGGCAAGGCGCTGGCGGATATCGCCGGCAAGCCGATGGTGGTTCACGTCGCCGATCGCGGCCGCGAGTCGGGCGCGCGGGAAGTTATCGTCGCCACCGACGACAGCAGAATCCAGCAAGCCGTTGCACAACACGGCCACACTGCGCTGATGACACGGTCGGATCACGTTTCCGGCACCGACCGCATCGCCGAAATTGCCAGTGCGCGCGCCTGGCCTGATGACCTCGTCGTGGTCAACGTCCAGGGCGACGAGCCGCGCGTTGCGCCGCAGCTGATCCGATCGGTCGCGGAGCAGCTCGTCAACCATCCCGATGCAGCAATCGCCACCGCCTGCCATCGCGTACACTCCGCGGCCGAAATGTTCGATCCGAATGTGGTGAAAGTCGTGCTCGACAAGGATGGCTACGCGGCCTACTTTTCGCGTGCGCCGATTCCCTACGCGCGCGACGCGTTCAAAGCCGATATCTCGCGCCTGCCGCAGGGGCTGCCGGCGTATCGGCACCTTGGGCTGTACGCGTACCGCTGCGGCTTTCTGAGGACTTATTCGACTCTGGCGCCGGCCGCGGTCGAGCAGTTCGAATCCCTGGAGCAATTGCGCGCGCTCTGGCACGGTTACCGCATCAGTGTCGCCGTGACGGACCAGGCACCCGATCCCGGCGTGGATACGCCCGAGGATCTGGAGAATATGCGCCGGGCGTTCCTGGCAGGCGCCCGATCACCCGTATAATCTGCGCTTGCAATCAGGCCGCTGTCAGACGGCTCGTCAGTCCCACCGGTTCGGGACGCCAACCACAAGGACAGGAGAGAAATGCGACTCATCCTTCTCGGCGCGCCCGGCGCCGGCAAAGGCACGCAGGCCGCCTTCATCACCGAAAAATTCGGCATTCCCCAGATTTCCACGGGCGATATGCTGCGCGCCGCCATCAAGGCCGGGGCACGACTGGGCCTGGAGGCAAAGAAATTCATGGATGCAGGCGCGCTGGTACCGGATGACGTGATCATCGGTCTGGTGAAAGAGCGTATCAAGCAGCCCGATGCCGCCAAAGGCTTTCTGTTCGACGGTTTCCCACGCACGATTCCGCAGGCCAACGCGATGAAAAGCGCCGGTGTCATGCTCGACTACGTGATCGAGATCGACGTGGACAACGCCGAGATAGTCAAACGCCTGTCGGGACGGCGTGTGCATCCCGCCTCTGGGCGAACCTATCACGTGATGTTCAATCCGCCCAAAGTCGCCGGCAAGGACGACCTCACCGGAGACGAGCTGGTGCAGCGCGAGGACGACAAGGAAGCCACCGTCAGGAAGCGTCTCGAGGTCTACCATTCGCAAACCAAGCCGCTCGTCGCCTACTATTCCAATTGGGCGAGAAGCGGCGAGCCCGGCGCCCCTAAGTACGTGAACGTCGCAGGCGTCGGCTCGATGGAATCGATCCGCGACCGCATTTTCGCTGCTTTGAAATAACACACCCTCACCGCAAAGACGCAAAGGCGCAAAGGAAACGCAAAGGAGTTCAAAAGCAAATCGGGGATAGAAATCTGTGCAGGATTTGGCGGGACAATTCTACGTTTCACATCATGATCGCAGCGGCCATCAAATATATTGCTTTCCTACCTCATTTCAGTTTTTTTGGTTTCCTTTGCGTTTCCTTCGCGCCTTTGCGCCTTTGCGGTGAAGATCTAAAGGGGTAAATACCAAATACCATGGCCAAGATGAACGCGTTTTATGCCCAGTCCGGCGGCGTCACCGCCGTCATCAATGCATCAGCCGCGGGCGTGATCGAGACCGCGCGCAAACACAAAAGCAAGATAGGAAAGGTCTACGCCGGCCGCAACGGCATCATCGGCGCGCTCACCGAGGACCTGATCGATACCAGCAAAGAGTCCGCCAAAGCCATTGCCGCGCTGCGCCACACACCGGCCGGGGCATTCGGTTCTTGCCGCTACAAACTCAAAGGACTGGAAGAAAACCGCGCGCAGTACGAGCGCCTCATCGAAGTGTTCAAGACACACAACATCGGCTATTTCTTCTACAACGGCGGCGGCGATTCCGCCGATACCTGCCTGAAGGTTTCACGGCTTTCCGAGTCCCTCGGTTATCCGATCCAGGCGATCCACATCCCCAAGACCGTGGACAACGATTTGCCGATCACGGACTGCTGCCCGGGCTTCGGTTCGGTCGCGAAGTATGTCGCGGTGTCCATGCGCGAAGCCTGCTTCGATGTCGCCTCGATGGCAAAAACTTCGACCAAAGTCTTCATCCTGGAAGTCATGGGACGCCACGCCGGCTGGATCGCAGCGGCGGGCGGGCTCGCGGCCGACCAGCCCGGCGATCTGCCGATCATGATTCTGTTCCCGGAAGTACGCTTTGACCAGGCCCGGTTCCTCGCCCGGGTCGAAGCGCTGGTAAAGCAATACGGCTACTGTTCTGTTGTCGTCTCCGAGGGCGTGCGCGACGCCGCAGGGAATTTCCTGGCGGATCAGGGGCTGCGCGACGCATTCGGCCATGCGCAGCTCGGCGGCGTGGCGCCGGTGGTCGCGGCGGTGGTGAAGCAAAACCTGAAGCTCAAGGTTCACTGGGCCGTGGCCGACTATCTGCAGCGCTCGGCAAGGCATATCGCTTCGAAGACCGATGTTGCCCAGGCTTACGCGGTCGGCAAAGCCGCGGTCGAGCTGGCGCTCAAGGGCCGCAATGCAGTGATGCCAACCATTGTGCGCACGTCGAACACGCCCTACAAATGGAGCGTCGGCGTGGCAAATCTGGATGATGTCGCCAACGTTGAGAAGAAGCTGCCGCGCGATTTCATCACCGACGACGGTTTCGGCATCACGGCGAAATGCCGGCAGTATCTGGCCCCGCTGATCCGGGGCGAGGACTATCCGCCATTCAAGAACGGGCTGCCGCAGTACGTGACGCTCAAGAATGCCGCCGTTCCCAGGAAACTGCCTGAATTCAGGCTTTGAGCGGAATCCGGCTTGTCCGGCGGGAAGTCGGTTAAAATCGCGCGCTGACTTGGCCGGCATAGCGGCTGCCCGGACACGCCGGCAGGAGGCAGGCTCAGGTTCTCACTCCAAGGGCTAAGGAGCCGGCCCATTCTCGGCTCTGTATTGAATTGATATCGATAAAGGGGGATTCATGTCTTCAGCGCTGATCTTCGCGCTCGTCTGCGCGATCATCGGGATTGCCTACGGGGCGATTTCCATCAAGTGGATTCTCGGCCAACCCGCCGGCAATGCGCGCATGCAGGAAATCGCCGCGGCCATCCAACAAGGGGCGCAGGCCTACCTGAACCGGCAGTACGCGACCATCGCCATGGTCGGCGGCGTGCTGTTTGTCGTGCTCGGATTCGGCCTCGATTGGTACTCCGCGGTCGGCTTCCTGATCGGCGCCGTGCTCTCGGGCCTGACCGGCTACATCGGCATGAATGTCTCGGTACGTGCCAATGTGCGCACGGCCGAAGCCGCCAGCAACGGCATCAATGCCGCGCTCCAGATCGCCTTCCGCGGCGGCGCCATCACCGGCATGCTGGTGGTCGGCCTCGGCCTGCTCGGCGTGGCCGGCTACTACGGCATCCTGCTGACTATGATTTCACCCGAGAAGGCGCTGCACTCGTTGGTGGGCCTGGCCTTCGGTTCCTCGCTGATTTCGATC
>JANOGH010000346.1:0-1504 GCA_031414075.1 Betaproteobacteria bacterium
GATCTGGCTGTTGCGCGGCAAGGACCGCAGCGGACGTAACGACTTCAGCATTGGCCACGGTCAGGACTACGCGCTGGTGCCGCGCATCTCGGACGAGGAAGGTTCCGAACCGGAATAAAGGCCACGGCGACGTCTCAACCCAAAGGCCGCAAGGAAAACATGGGTGCTTGAAAAATCGGGGAAACGCTGGAGGTAGATATGCCGAGTCCCTGTCCAGCCAGAATTTCTGGGCTTTTGTTCAGTTCTCGGGTTCCCTTTGCGTTCTTTGCGCCTTTGCGTTGAGAATCAAAGGCGCCGTCAGGCGCTTAGCTTTACTTCTACGGAGCCAACGCCGTCAATCGTGTAGCGGTAGCATTCCCCGGCTTTCGGAAAGCGCGTCGTCACCCAGCTTCCGGTGAGCACGATCTCGCCCTTCTTCAACGTTTCGCCCCTTGCACTCAAGTTATTGGCCAGCCAGCGCAGCGGCTCGAACGGGTGGCCGAGCACGTCGGAGCCCTTGCCTTCGTCGATCACCCTGCCGTTACACTCCAGCACGCTCTTCGCTTTGCCGAGATCGGGCCAGGTGCCTTTGAATTCGCCGAGCACGTTGCCTTCGTTCCAGGAATTGTCGGCGACCAGCGAAAGCAGGTCGAGCGGGTAATCGGAGTTGCGGTCGTCGATGACTTCGAAGGCCGGGCAGACCGCGTCCACTGCCGCGGCGACTTCGTCCATATGGTAAGGCCTGGTGCGCGGCGGCAAAGAGGTCCCGAGCCGGGCGCAGCATTCGAATTCGATGCCGAAGTGAACCAGCTTCGACAACGACAGCGTGACGCCGCTGTTGTGCAGCCGGCTCTCGAACACCACACCGGAGTTCGGATGATTGACGCCGCACATTTCCTGCATGCGTTTCGACGTCAGTCCGATCTTGTATCCCACGCGCCGGCCGAGGGTTGCCTCCAGCCGTTTGACGTAAGCGGCCTGGATCGCATAGGCGCCGGCGAGATCCGTTGCGCCGTAATCCCGGGCGAACGGAACGATCTTGCTTTTCGCGGCGTGATCGCGCACCAGCGCGGCCGCCGCTTCTTGCGTTCTGACATTCATGCGACTGTCTCCTCCTCGATTGCGGCATGATATCGGCTTCGTTGTACTCTTGCGAAGAACAAGAGCAGAACATTGAACCTCAGACGGACGAGGAGAAATAGATGCGTCTAATGGCAAGGCGGCTGCTGGCGGCATGGTTCTGCCTCGCGCTGCCGGCAGTGGGGGCGCAATACCCCGACCACCCGGTGCGAATGATCGTACCGTTCACGCCGGCCGGCGCTACCGATCTGCTCGGGCGCCTGGTGGGCGTGCGGCTCGGTAAGAAGCTCGGTCAGCGCTTAGTAGTCGACAATCGTCCGGGTGCCGGTGCCAACCTGGGGGCAGAGCTTGCGGCGCATGCGTCCCCCGACGGCTATACGCTGCTGATGGGGCCGGCTTCGGTGTACGCTATTTCGGCCACGCTGTATCCGAAACTCAACTACGA
>JANOGH010000347.1:0-4800 GCA_031414075.1 Betaproteobacteria bacterium
AGGCACGAAGAAAAGCACAGGCTCAATTCGACGGGGAGCGGCCGCACGATCCAGCACGTGTGGTGATCCCGCGCATCTACGCACTCGATTGCGACACGAATCCTGGGTTTTCTGTTCAAACACCATAATTTTCTTCGTGCCTTCGTGTCTTCGTGGTGAACGCATGAATCTCAAACCAGCCGCAAGCCGGTTTTTTTCAGAATCCGGCTGCTGTAGAGCACCTCGTGCGAGCGCACCGCGCTACCGAGAATGGCGGCGATGGTGCGCAGTTTCGCCTCGACCTCGCCGCGATCGCGCGCATGGACCATGGCGAACAGGTTGTACGGCCATTGCGGCGGGTGGCGCTCGCGCAGGTAGCAATGGCTGACCAGACCGCTCCGGGCAAGCGTGTGGCCGAGCTCGTCCACCTGCGCATCCTCGACGTCCCACACCGACATGCCGTTGGCCGTGTAGCCGATGGCATAGTGGTTGGGCACGGCGCCGATGCGGCGGATCACGCCCAGATCGAGCATCCGCTGCAGGCGCTGCATGACCTGCGCGGGCGTTGCCCCGACCTGCCGAGCCACTTCGTGATACGGGCGCGGCACAAGCGGAAGCCCGGTCTGCGTGAAGCGCACGATGGCATGGTCAAGCGTATCGAGTTCGGGGGCGGTCGCCATGTCCATTCCGCTATACGGGCAAGTCCAGGTCCACGAAGTACTCGCGCAGCTTGCGGAACTCGAAAACCGGATGGGTGCAGTCGCGCTCGATCTCGAACAGCGTCCGCGTGACGGCGGCGGGAACGAGCGCTGCCACCACGAACCACATGTTGAATGCGTGCTCGCGCCGGTAGTTGTGCGCGACTTCGGGATGCGCATTGACCAGACCCGTGACGCGGTCGTAGTCCGCCTCCGGCACCTGCATCGCGGCGAGCGTATAGGCGCCGCCCAGACGCTCAGCCTGGTAGAGCGGACCGAAGCGGCTGAGTACGCCCTGATCGAGCAGATTCCCCGTGCGCCCGATCAGATCCTCCTCGGCGAGGCCGAGTTCCTGCGCGACCTGGAGGTAGGGCCGTTCGACGACCGGGAACCCGCGCTGGAGGGTGTTGATCAGGGCGCGATCGATGTCATCCATGCGCCAACTCTCTGGAAATGATGGCGGCCTGCTGCTTGAAGCGCCGCGTGCTGAACAGAACCGCAAACGGCCAGTCGTCGAGCGCGCATTGTTCGCGCAGCGCTTCGATCCGGGCGATCACGCTCTCGTCGTTGCGCCCGTGGATCATGCAATAAACGTTGTAAGGCCACTCGGGCCGACTGCGCGCGCGGCGCGCGCACAGGGTGATTCCGGGTTGCGCTGCAATGTGGCGACCGGACTTCGATGCCACGGCATCCGGAATATCGAAAGCAACCATGGCGTTCGAGGTGTAGCCCAGCTCGTGGTGCCTGACGATGACGCCGAGCCGGGAGATCACGCCGGTCTGCACCCACATACCGATGCTGCGGATGACGGCGCCCTCGGTGGTACCGGCGCGCACCGCCAGTTCCGCGAAAGGGAAGGGCACGAGGGCCAATCCGGTGGCGAGCCTTGCCGCCAGCGCCGCTTCCTGCGCGGAAAGAGTCGACGGCGAAGTGCCGGGCCGCCCGGAGACGGCCTCTTTCCTGCTCGCCGCGCCACCCGAGAGGTCGAAGCCCAGGTCGATGTAATAGGATTCGATCAGCGGCAGGCGCAGCATCGGACAGCCGCAGCGGGATTCGAGGTCGTCGAGCAGTTGCGCGAGTGGCGACTCACCCGCGGCGGCCGCGACGAGCCACAGGTTCCAGCGGTGCATGCGCGCATAGTTGTGGCTCACGCCCGGACAGGCGCTGATGATCTGCGCCACCTCTTCCATGCGCTGTTGCGGAACTCTCATTGCGGCGAGCGTGCTCGCACTCACCGTGTTGGGCCGGAATACCGCGCCCACCCGGCTTACCTTGCCGGCGTGTGCGAGCCGGGCCAGTGTGGCGATGACGATGGCTTCGCTCACGCCGAGCGTTGCGCCCATGGCGGCATAAGGCGCGGGGCACAAGGGCAGGTCGCGCTGGAATTCATTGAGCAGGCGCAATTCGAGGGCGCTCATGTCAGAAGCCGATGCGTCCCGCGCGGGCGGTGAAGAAGATTCCACTCGGTTTGTCCGCGGCGATCTGGCCCACCATTTCGATGCTTGCGGTGTCGTAGACGATGACCCGATCGTCGTCCCGCGCCGAGATCCACACCGCTTCGCCGCGCGGCGTGAATTCCATGTGCAACACCGCCCGGCCGGGTTCGAGGGTGCGAACGACCTCTGCGGTTTCCGTGTCGATCACCTGCACCTTGCCGTTGTCCGGGAAGGCGAAACTGACCCACACCTGCCTTGCATCCGGACGCGCGACGACGAATACCGGCTGACCGGCAACGGCTATGCGGCCCGTGGTTTCCCAGGTTTCGGTATCCAGCATCAGGACCTCGTGGCGGCCGATCGCGGGCACGAACGCGCGACGCCCGGCCACCGCCCATCCGCGCAAGTGCGGCATCTTGTACACGGGAAGCTTTTCCTCTCCCTGCCGGTAACCCTGGAGAACGCGTCGCGTGCCTTTTTCGGGGTGCCACAGGTCCAGCAGTGCGAATCCATCCTCGCCGTAGAAACCTGCGACGTACCAGCGACCATCGGGCGTTACCAGCCCGTCGTAGGGTTGGAGCCCGGCGGGAAATTTCTCGATTCTGGGCTGGCGCGGGTCTGAAGCATCGAGCAGCCAGATTTCGCCTGCGTCGAAGAGGCTGAAGACGAAACGCTGGCCCGGCGCGTCCGCGAGGCCGACCACCTTGGAGCGCTGCCCGGAATCGCCGTAGGTCGCGGGGATGTCCGCCAGCAGCTCGAGCGTTGCCGCGGAAAACAACTTCACGCCGCCGGGCGCGTAGTTCTGTGCAGCCACGACACGGCCGTCCTGCGAGATCGCGCCACCGATGCTGTTGCCCGCCTGCATGATGCGGTTTTCGATGCGGACCTGCAGCAGGTCTACTTTCGACAAGCCGCCGTCGCGGCCGAACACGTACGCGTAGCGGCCGTCGCGCGAATAGACCGCGGAGGCATGCGACAGATCGCCGAGGTTCTGCACGCGACCGATTGGCGCGCGCGCACTGGTATCCACGATGCGTACGCTCCCCGAGGCGCGCTCGATCACGATGCCCAGGTCGCCGGTGCCGCGCAACTGTGCGTGGGCGCTCGACAGGGCCGTCAGTATCAAAGCGCCGGCAATGCAGGCGCGCTCAATGATCATCGGACAGCCCCTTCTCATCGGACAGCCGCGTCTCATCGGGCAACCCGTTTAGCAATGTCTGAACCATCCACCTGGCCTCGCTTTCGGTGATAAAGGCTTGCCATCCCGGCATCGGAGTGCCGGGTCGCCCTCTCAGGATCACCTCCCTGAGACTCTCGACCGGCTTGCCGCGCAGATCCTGCGGACGCAGCGCCGGCCCCAGTCCGCCGGTGAGGTAGAGACCATGACAGGCACCGCAGTCCTGCAGCAGCAGATGGACGAGTTCCTGTTGGCGGGCTGAGTCCGGAATCCGGAACGTGTCGGCCGCCGCCGTAGTTGCCCAGGCGAGAATCACCAGTCCGAGTCCGAGTTCCACTGACCATTTCATGATCTGTCGACGCCGCATCTGCGTATTCCCAGGATTCCTCGCATTGCAGTGTGCATGACGCGGATCGGGAAACCTTTGAGGCAGGTCAATTGCCTGTCGAAAAAAACGCGGGGCCGAAGCCCCGCGCATTCAAGGGTATAAATCGAGAAAAGAAATTAGCGGTTCATTTCATATGCGTTCCCGACGGGTGGGTACTCAGTAGATATCATTCTGGGTGTTGAAGACGTTGAACTTGCCGGTCGGCGTGATCAGACGCGGGTCCTTGATGACCGCCTTGAGCTTGCGCGTCTTGTCATCGACGACGACCACGGCGGATTCCTGGTTCTTGGCGCTCCACACCGAAAACCACACCTCGTCGCCGGCCCTGTTGTACTCGGGCTGCACCACGCGCTTGGCGCCCTCGCCCAGTCCGGCCCACTCGGCGATCGGCAGGACCTGATAGCCCTTCTCGAGGTGGTTGACGTCGAACACCGCCACCGACTGGCTGATCTTCGGGTCCGGGTTGAGCGGCGTATCGATCCACAGGTTCTTCGAGTGCGGATGAGTCTTGATGAACAGCGATCCGCCGCCCTGGCCCTTGAGCGTGCGCACCACCTTCCACGCGGAGTCCTTGTGCTGGCCGGGGTCGGTGCCGATGAGCGAGATACTCTCGTCGCCAAGGTGTCCGGTTGCCCACACCGGACCGAACTTCGGATCGATGAAGTTGGCGCCGCGCCCCGGGTGCGGGATCTTGCCCACGTCAATCAGCGCGGCGAGCTTGTTGTCTTTCGCATCCACGACCGCGATCTTGTTCGACTGGTTGGCCGCGACCAGGAAGTAGCGCTTGGTCGAGTCCCAGCCGCCGTCGTGCAGGTAGCGCGCAGCGCCGATTTCGGTGACGGAAAGGTTGTTGATGTCCTTGTAATTGACCATCAGGATCTTGCCGGTTTCCTTGACGTTAACCACAAACTCAGGCTTGAAATGTGAAGCCACGATTGCGGCAACGCGAGGCTCGGGGTGAAACTCCTGCGTATCCACGGTCATGCCCCGGGTCGAAACGATCTTGAGCGGCTCGAGCGTGTCGCCCTTCATGATCACGTATTGTGGCGGCCAGTAGGCGCCGGCGATCGCGAGCTTGTCCTCGTAGCCCTTGGCCTTGGACGTGTCAACGGAGCGCGCCTC
>JANOGH010000348.1:0-3541 GCA_031414075.1 Betaproteobacteria bacterium
GATCGTCGATCCGCCCGTTTCGCGTGGGAAGCCTTGCGGCTTACTTCAGGTGCTTGGAGACCAGCTTGGTCATCTCGAACATCGAGACCTGCTTCTTGCCGCCGAAGACTTCCTTCAGCTTGTCGTCGGCATTGATGTTGCGTCTGTTCTTGCTGTCCTGCAGGTCGTTCTTCTTGATGTAGGCCCACAGTTTCTTGGTAACTTCGGTGCGCGGCAGCGGGCTGCTGCCGATCACGGCGGCGAGCGACGCGGTCGGCGTCATCGGTTTCATGAACGCCGCATTCGGCTTGCGCTTGGCTCCCGATGCCTTCTTCTTCGGAGCAGCCTTCTTCGCAGCCTTCTTCGGAGCAGCCTTCTTCGCAGGCTTCTTGGCCTTCTTCGGAGCGGCTTTCTTAACGGCTTTCTTCACAGGTTTCTTCGCAGCGGTCTTCTTCTTTGCGGCCATCGTGGTACCTCCAATTTGAGTTTGCACGTATCTGAATTTGCGTTGCCTTGCCAGAAGCAAAGGCACGGCGAGCAGAGAATGCCGAGAGCAGAGTGCGTTGTCAATCGGAGAATGCACGTTTTTCATAGGGGAGCCGTTCGCAAATGCGGCGCGCGCGTCTCGGTTCGCCGCGACCGGTCGACCATCGGACCCGGGGGTTCCGGGCGAGAATCGCTTCCTGAACAGGCACCAACGCGTTCACAATACGCTTTGCCGGCGCCATTCCGCACGCATAGTCGAACATGCCACTGACCGAACAGGATCAAACAAGCGTCGCGACCCGCGTTGGCGAACTCGAGGCCAGGACCGGGACCCAGGTCGTTGCCGCGGTCGTCGGCAAATCCGATTTCTATCCGGAAGCGCCGTGGAAAGCATTCGCCCTCGGTGCCGCCACCGCGGCGCTGGCCTGCGTCATCTGGCAGCTTGCCGGCCTCGGCTGGTCCGCCGAGGCCCCGGAAACGGGGCATGTCCTGGTCATACTCGGTGGCGGCGCGCTTCTTGCCCTGCTCACCATCCTGCATGCGCCGTTCGCGCGCCTGTTCGTAGACCGCATCCGGCGCGACGTCGAAGCGACGCAATTTGCACAGTCCCTGTTCTTTCGACGCGGGCTCGATCGCACGCGCAGCCGGGTCGGCATTTTGCTTCTCGTCAGCCTGTTCGAGCGCAAGGTCGTCATCGTGGCCGACGCCGGTTTCGACGGGCGCATCGACGCGCAAGACTGGCAAGCGTTGACCGGTCGTATCACCTTTCTGCTGCGACACAGCACCACGGCGATCGCCTTGCGAGCCGGCCTGGACGCAATGGAAGCGATGCTGCTGGAACGCGGATTCGCCGGTTCTGCGATAGTCGACGAACTGCCCGATATGCTGCTGGAAGTGACGGACGAACGATGAATCGCGGATTGAAATTGCTGCTGCTGCTCGGCTTCTGCTGGCCCGGTTTGTCGGCAATTGGCGACACAACGATTCCCTATCTTTCCGGCCGCGTCGTCGACCAGGCCGAAATCCTGTCCGCGCCCACGCGCGAACGCATCGGCAACATGCTCCAGGCGCACGAACGCGCTACCAGCAACCAGATCGCGGTCCTCACCATCAATGGCATCGGCGCAGAAAGCATCGAAGATTTCGCGGTGCGGGTATTCGAAAGCTGGAAACTAGGGGCCCGCGAAGAGAACAATGGCGTGCTGATCCTGGTTGCGCCGCAGGAACACCGGATGCGTATCGAGGTCGGCTATGGCCTGGAAGGCACGCTGACCGATGTCGCCGCCGACCGCATCATCCGCAATCTCATGACGCCACGCTTCCGCGAGGGAAACTACGACGTCGGGGTCGAAGCCGGCACCACGGCGGTAATCCAGATCCTCGAAGGCAGGCAGCCGGCGGCGGACGCCGAATGGGCCGCGCCGGCGAAGCCGGTGTCGGGCTTCCATGTCAAGCCGGCGCCGATGCCGCTGGCCGAGCGCATCCTGATCAGCCTGTTCGTGTTTGGCATCATCGGCCTGTTCACGTTTATCGGCATCGTCACCCCGGGGGGAATGGGCTGGTTCCTGTATGTCTTTCTGATCCCGTTCTGGTCGATGTTTCCGATGGCGATCTTCGGCAGCCAGGCCGCCCTCTTCATCATTGGCACATACGCAGCGCTCTATCCGATCGCCAAGATTTTGATCGCCCGCATGCCGTGGTACCTGAAGGCGCTGGAGGATCTGAAGACCAAGGGGGTCGCCCGGATCGGTGGCATGACGATCCGTCCAGGCGGGAGCAGCCGCGGCTCTGGCGGATTCTCGAGCGGCGGTGGCTTTTCCGGTGGGGGCGGACGATCGGGTGGGGGTGGGGCAAGCGGAAGCTGGTAATCCGCTAACGCTGAGAGACAAGGTTAAAGGTCAGGTTCCGCCTCCGACACGACGAAAACCTTTATCTGTGCGGCCCGCTCAGTAAACGATGTCCGCGCGGCGATTCTGCCGGTAACTTTCTTCATCCCTGCCAGTGGTAATCGGCTTTTCCGAACCATAGCTGATGGCGCTGATGCGGCTGCCGTCCGCGCCGGCCAGCACGAGTGCGCGCTTCACCGACTCGGCACGCCGAGCGCCCAGTGCAAGATTGTATTCGCGGCTGCCGCGATCGTCGCAGTTGCCCAGCACTTCCGCTATTACGTCAGGATGGGCCTTCAGATAAGCAGCGTGGGCCAGCAGCATCGAATCATATTCGTCGGGCACGGAAAACTGGTCGTAGCCGAAGTACACGCTGCGCTCGAGCACGGGCGCAACCGCTGGCTGGCCGCCGCCGTTTTCCGCTGTATTTCCATCCCTGGGGAAAATCGCCAACTCGTCCTGCGCCCTCGACGCAGACTGATCTTTCGCGTCCGCAGCGGATTGCTGGTCGGACTGCCCCGCCGCGTCCATCGCTTCGCGTCCCGCGATCGGTTCTTCCAGTCCCCCGCCCGCCAGCTGGTCGTTGCGAAGCTTGTTGATCTGCGCGTCCTGGTCGGCGAGCTGGCGTTTCAGTTGTGCCGCGTCATCGCTATCGGCGCTTGCCGCGCTGCCCTCGGATGAGTTCTGCTTTGAGCCGGCGTTCGCTCCGGCCACAGCGCTCGAATCCGAAGATTTTCCGGTGGAAGCGTCCGGCTTCGCGGCCTCTGATATGGGCGCAGCCGCCTGGATGCCCGAGCCTGTGCTGCTTTTCTGCATCGTAGAACACGCCGCGAGAGCGACGCAGACCGCAGCCAGGAGAAATTTCCGCCACGATTGGAAAGCGGATGCATGGTTCATCGCAATTAGCTCCTTTTACTCGCGCCCATCGGACGCCGCGTTTGTGGATTGTTTCAGATTGTTTCGGCACGCGCAAATATCCGCTGCGCTTGGCGTAAGTGTAGACTCGTCGCTCCCGCACCACGGAGACACCAATGGCGACCCAGGCGGCAGACGAAGTCCTGTTCTTCATTCCGGATCTCGGCGGCTTTACGAAATTCATCGCCGAGACCGAGATCCAGCACAGCCAGCACATCATCAAGGAACTGCTGGAAATCCTGGTCGACGCCAATACGCTCGGCATGAAGGTATCC
>JANOGH010000349.1:0-2148 GCA_031414075.1 Betaproteobacteria bacterium
GAACTGGGTGAGCACGCGATAAATCGTGGCAAGCCCGATCTCCATGCCTTCGTTGAGCAGGATCTTGTAGACGTCTTCGGCGGTCAGGTGCCGTACGTCGCTGTGCTCGAACAGATCGAGGATTTTCAGGCGCGGCAGGGTCGCTTTCAGTCCGATGTTCTTCAGATCGTGGGGTGTACTCATGGCGGGACTGACAGGGGGGGCAGAGTGAATTATCATAGCGGCTTTCATTCTGCTTGGAAACCGCGCGCGGCCTCTGCGCCGATGCGCACCCAAACGAAAATGCGCCTTCTGTTTCTCCTGCCGATGCTGCTGCTGGCCGGTTGCATGCTGGCGCCGCACAAGATCGACATCCAGCAGGGCAACTATATCGACCAGGCGATGGTGGCGAAGCTCAAGCCGGATATGACGCGGTCCCAGGTGCGTTTCATTCTTGGCACGCCCCTTATCGCCGACGTCTTCCATCAGAACCGCTGGGATTATGTCTACCTGACCGGCACGGCGAACGACATGCACGTAAAGCACAAGATCACGGTCATCTTCGATGGCGACAAGCTCAAGCAAGTCGAGGGCGACGTCGTGCCTGACGATAGGCTCTCGCAGGCGGCCCCCGGCACCGGCAAGCCCTGAGGAGCTTTCCCAGGTTCATTTGCACACGGCGAGATGACGACTCAGCAAGTTGCAGTAGCGGGCAGTTCCGGGCGCATGGGCCGGGCATTGATCGAGGCCATCGCGCAGTCGACGGATTTTCGCCTCAAGGCGGCGCTCGAACTTCCCGGTAATCCCTATCTCGGCAAGGATGCGGGCGAACTGGTGGGCGCGCCGTGCGGCGTTCGCATATCGGCAGATCTCGAGAGTTCGCTCGCGGGTTGCGACGTGCTGGTGGATTTCACGCGGCCGGAAGGAACGCTGAACCATCTGCGGCTGTGCAGCGCGCAAGGCATTCGCATGGTGATCGGCACGACCGGCTTTCAGCCGGCGCAGAAGGCGCTGATCGTCGCGGCGGCGAAGAAGATTTCGATCGTGATGGCGCCAAACATGAGCGTCGGCGTCAATCTGACATTCAGACTGGCCGAACTGGCTGCAAAAGTGCTGAACGAGGGATACGACATCGAAATCATCGAGGCGCATCACCGGCACAAGGTGGACGCGCCCTCAGGCACCGCGCTGCGCATGGGCGAGGTGATCGCTGCTGCCCTTGGGCGCGACCTTGCCAGGGACGCGGTCTACGGTCGCGAAGGCGTGACCGGCGAGCGCAAGCCATCGACCATCGGATTCGCCACCGTGCGCGGTGGGGACATCGTCGGTGATCATACGGCGCTGTTCGCCGGCACCGGCGAGCGGGTGGAAATCACGCACAAGGCTGCCAGCCGCGCGACCTTTGCGCTGGGCGCATTGCGCGCGGCCCGCTATCTGGCCGGCAAAAAGTCAGGCCTGTACGACATGCAGGATGTGCTCGGGCTGAAATAGCCCGCCAAGTTCCAGTCAGCGTCCTGATTTGCCATCGCGCATTGAACGGCCACGGTCGTTCCTCTATAATCGCAGACCAATTCAAAGCGGGAGGGGCGCGTGCCTCTCCCGCTTTCCATGTGTGCCTGAAGAAACCGCGTTTCCGGGAGTCTCTCTTGCCTGCCCTCGACCGTCAGCCCGCCCTACTCGTGCTCGCCGATGGCACGGTATTTCGCGGCGTCTCGATCGGCGCGCAGACCCATGCCTCAGGCGAAGTGGTGTTCAACACCGCGATGACCGGCTATCAGGAAATCCTGACCGATCCGTCCTATTGCCGGCAGATCGTCACGCTGACCTGTCCGCACATCGGCAATGTCGGCGTCAATCCGGAGGATGCCGAGTCGAACCGGGTCTTCGCCGCCGGACTGGTCATCCGCGATTCTCCGAACCGTGCCAGCAATTTCCGCATGAGCCAGGACTTGCCCGATTACCTGCGCGAGCAGAACGTCCCGGCGATTGCCGGCATCGATACTCGCAAGCTCACCCGCATTCTGCGCGACAAAGGGGCCCAAAACGGCTGCCTGATGGGGGGCAAGGTCGACGAAGCGTTCGCGCTTCAGCAGGCGCGCGCCTTCCCCGGTCTGGCCGGCATGGACCTCGCGAAAGTGGTCAGCTGCGAAAAGCGGTACCAATGGAATC
>JANOGH010000350.1:0-2910 GCA_031414075.1 Betaproteobacteria bacterium
CGTCGATCTCGGCGCCAAGAGCGCCAACCAGCGCAACACCTACGTCGCGTTGCACACCGCGCAGGCGCTGCTCGGCCTGATCGGCGGTGTCTCCAGCATCGACCTGACGGTGCATGACGTCTACGCGGCGGAAGACGTCGCGCAGGCGATCACCGCAGCGACCGGGGTCCAGGCCGATAGCTGGATCAAGACCAATGCCCAGTTTTATTCCGCGATCAACGCGCAGACCATCGGCACTACGGCGATTCGCTTCTTCGTCGGGCTTTCAGTCGCGTTCGGCATCGCCGCGGTGCTGATTGTCTCGGTGGTGCAGAAGTCGAAGGAGATCGGCATCCTGCGCGCGATGGGCGCCTCTCAGGGACAGATCCTGCGCATTTTCCTGATCGAGGGGGTGGTGCTCGGGCTCTCGGGCTCGGTGTTCGGCTCGGCGCTCGGCGCGACGGCGCTCCTGTTGTGGCAGACCTACCTGAAGAATCCAGACGGCACGCCCTTCGTGCCGATCAACTTCGAACCACGGCTGTTCATCCTGTCCGGAATTCTCGCGATGCTGACCGGACTCGCCGCGGCGATGGCGCCGGCGCTGCGCGGTGCGCGGCTCGATCCGGTGGTGGCGATCCGTGGCTGACGAAGTCCTGCGGCTCGACGGCATCCGCAAGGCTTACAACGTCGGCACGCCGGTCGAGATCGAGGTGCTGCACGGAATCCACCTGCTGCTGTCCAGCGGTGAATTCTGCGCGCTGATGGGGCCGTCGGGTTCAGGCAAGAGCACGCTGCTCAACGTCATCGGATTGCTCGACCGTCCCACCGGCGGCAGGCTGTTCATCAAAGGCCAGGACACGAGTGGCCTCAATGACCGCGCGCTCACGCGCCTGCGCGGCCACAGCATCGGTTTCGTGTTCCAGTACCACTATCTGCTGCCGGCATTCACCGCGGCCGAGAACGTTTTGATGCCGATACTCGTCGACCGTGGCCGCCCGGACGACCAAATGCGCCGCCGCGCCGAAGCGCTGCTGGAGAGCATGGGCCTCACGCCGTGGCGGGACAACCTGGCGATCAACATGTCGGGCGGTCAGCAGCAACGCGTCGCGGTCGCGCGGGCGCTCGCGATGAACCCCTTGCTCGTGCTCGCGGACGAACCCACCGGGAACCTCGACACCAAGTCCGCGCAGTTGGTCTTCGACCTGCTGCACCAGGTGAATCAGAGGCACGGCACCACGATCCTGCTGGTGACGCACAACCACGCGCTCGCGGCGCAGTGCGACCGCATCGTCGAACTCGTGGACGGACGTGTTGTCGCCTGAAATCGATCGTTTCGGAATGAGCCGAACTGTCATGGCCAAGCCCCGAATCTGCATGCGACGCGTGGATCGTCAATGCGAACGGGAGTAGTATGACCCGAGCACGCCATTAAGATCCTTGCGAAGAGGGCTCCAACAATGAAAGTACTTTCCGTTCGTCAGCTTGCCACGCAATGCGCGACCGCCGCCGCGCTGCTGATGTCGATCCCGGGTGCCTGGGCCGCGGGCCCGGCGGTCGGTGATCTCGTCGAGATCGTCACCGGCATGGGGCCCACGCTGGCGGAACTGCTTGTGTTGCCCGATGCCGCGGGCTACGTCACCATCGTGCTGCCCACTGGGAAGCAGATTCCCGTGAACATGTCGAAGCTGCGCCTGATTCAGGCTGCGGGCGCACCGAACGCCGCCATCGCCAGCGGCGAGTCCGTCAGATGGAAGAATGGCGGCGTCACGGAGAACGGCAATTTGGTCAAAGTCAACGGCCAGTGGTGCCAGGTGAAAACAGTCAGCAGCACCACCATCGGCTGGGTCGAATGCAAGGCGTTGACCTTGGCGTCCAAGGCCAATTCAGGCGCGACCAAGCCCGCCGCCGAACAGGCCGCCCGGCCGGCGAAACCCCACAGCATCAAGTTGCAGGGCAATTGGGAGAACGCCGATGGCACCGTCAAGCTCGAACTCCAGGTAGGCAAGAAGTGCTACGTCTCGTTGGGCCCCATGACCGGCGAGTGCGTCTATGCCAAGACCCCGGAAGGCGTCACCGTCACCTTCGACGGTGAAGAAATGATCTTCATCGCCAACGAGGACGGCACCCTGAGCAGCAAGGGGGATGCGGATGCCATGATGTCGATCCGCCTCAAGCGCAAGTGAACCGAAACCGCCCGGCCAGCGGTGATCCCGGCGAAGGCTTCGCGTCCCTGCTCACGACCGCCCTGGTTGATGTCATGCACCACGTCTTCCGCCAACAGGGACAAGAAGGCACCCATGTCGCCCGAGTTGAAGGCGACGTAGTAACGTTGCAGCAGTTCGATGGACGCGAGCGGCATGGTGTGCTTTCAGAGGAACGAAGGAGAGCGTGTGATTCTAGTGGAGCACGCGCGTAACAGAGTCCGCGGCTTCGCTCGCGCCCAACGCGAAGTTGCGCTCCGAGATCATTCCGGGTCCACTGGAGAATACAAGCGAGCACGCAGCCGATCACGCGCTCGCGGCGCAGTGCGACCGCATCGTCGAACTGGTGGACGGTCGTGTGGTCGCCTGACGAAGTATGACGCGCTGTGGGGCTGCGCTTCTGGCAGGGTTGCTTGCTATGCAGATGAGTCCTCGCGAATTCGAATCCGGCGGCATTTGCGCGCGCCTATGAACAGGAGAACCGACGATGGAAGCGGTCGATCAGGCCTCTGCGGCCCAGAGGAGGTTGGTTCAGGCGCTGCGCGATCCCGCCTGCTACCCGCACCCCGTCGGGGGCATTTCGATCCTTGAGACCCACATCTCGTTCATCGTCCTGACCGGAACCTTTGCCTACAAGATCAAGAAGCCGGTCGACTTCGGGTTTCTGAATTTCACGACGCTGGAAAAGAGGCGCTTCTTCTGCCAGGAGGAACTCAGGCTCAATGCGCGG
>JANOGH010000351.1:0-5676 GCA_031414075.1 Betaproteobacteria bacterium
AGCCGCGCCGCATGGAGTCATTCAGAGCGCGCGGACTCGTTAGCGGCGTCGTCGCCCGTTTGCGGGTAGTGCGCGATTTATCCCATCCTGCATCAGCCTCGACGCATGGAGTCAAAGAAATCGGCCGTTGTTCTTGGTACCGCGGAGCTTATAGCCGAGGAATTCGGTCGCTTCCAATTCGTCCATGGGATAAAGCAGTTTGCGCAGTACCCAGATCTTCTGCAGAATTTCCTTCTCGATCAGCAGTTCCTCGCGGCGCGTGCCGGAGCGGTTGACGTTGATCGAAGGATAAATCCGTTTCTCGGCCATGCGGCGATCGAGATGGATTTCCATGTTGCCGGTGCCTTTGAATTCTTCGTAGATCACATCGTCCATGCGCGAGCCGGTGTCGATCAGCGCGGTAGCGATGATCGTCAGCGATCCGCCTTCCTCGATATTGCGCGCGGCGCCGAAGAAACGCTTCGGCCGCTGCAGCGCATTCGCGTCCACGCCGCCCGTCAGCACCTTGCCCGATGCCGGCACGACGGTGTTGTAGGCGCGTGCGAGACGCGTAATAGAATCCAGCAGAATGACGACGTGTTTCTTGTGCTCGACCAGGCGTTTGGCTTTTTCCAGCACCATTTCGGCCACCTGCACGTGGCGGGTGGCGGGCTCGTCGAAAGTCGAGGACACCACTTCACCCTTTACCGAGCGTTGCATTTCCGTCACTTCCTCGGGACGCTCGTCGATCAGCAGCACGATCAGATAGACATCGGGAAAATTCGCCGCGATCGAATGCGCTATGTGCTGCAGCATCACCGTCTTGCCGCTCTTCGGGCTGGACACCAGCAGGCCGCGCTGGCCTTTGCCGATAGGGGCGATGATATCGACAATGCGTCCGGTGAGGTTTTCTTCGGACTTGATGTCCCGCTCCATCGTAAATTGCTCGGTGGGGAAGAGCGGAGTCAGGTTTTCGAACAGAATCTTGTGCTTGGAATTCTCCGGCGGCTCGGCATTGACCTTGTCGACTTTTACCAGCGCGAAATAGCGCTCGCCGTCCTTCGGCGTGCGGATCTCGCCCTCGATCGAATCGCCGGTGTGCAGGTTGAATCGCCGTATCTGCGACGGGCTGACGTAGATGTCATCGGGGCCGGCCAGGTACGAGGTGTCTGGCGATCGCAGGAATCCGAATCCGTCGGGGAGTACTTCCAGGGTTCCTTCACCGAATATGCTTTCGCCTTTCTTGGCCTGGTTCTTCAACAGCGCGAAGATCAGGTCCTGCTTGCGCATCCGGTTGGCATTCTCGACCTCATTGGAGATTGCCATCTCCACGAGTTCGGTTACGTGGAGGTTTTTCAGGTCGGACAAATGCATAAAGAGGGGGCCTTACAGGCTGACAATCGAAAGGATCGGGAAGAGGTGAAACGGGAAGGGACCTGCCCGTAACCGGTCGCGGCGCTGTTCTGACTCGCGCGTTCTGTAACCAGTACGGGGTGAAGCCTAGCGAGTTTAGATATTGCTGTCAATAAAGGCCGTCAACTGCGATTTGGACACGGCGCCGACCTTGGTCGCTTCGATGTTTCCGTTCTTGAAGAGCATCAGCGTCGGGATGCCGCGGATGCCGTACTTCGGCGGCGTGCCCTGATTCTCGTCGATGTTGAGCTTCGCGATCTTCAGGCGACCCGCATACTCGGTCGCCACTTCGTCCAGGATCGGGGCGATCATCTTGCACGGGCCGCACCATTCGGCCCAGTAATCCACCAGCACGGGAACCTGTGACTGGAGAACTTCGGGTTCGAAAGTTTCGTCGGTAACGTGATGTATATGCTCGCTCATGTATGCATTGCCTCGGCAGTGAATAAGGAAATCGGGAAAGGTCGCAGTCCGGACGAACTGGCACTTGGAGAGTGAGACCTATGCTAGCGAAAAAGTTTTTGGAAGGGAAGCGCGGGTGGCGCCGCACTGCATTCGTGCGATATGCGAATTCCGCTTGGTTTTCCGTGACATAGTCATATAAGTTACGCCAACGGGGACAGTCCGGACGGGAGTTCTTGCTAGAATATAATTCTGGATTGTTGCGTCGCGCCACGTTTTACGGCACACGGGTATGTGTGAAGCGTGCATCGGCGGCTTTCAGGGGCGCTTTCCCCGGTAGAAGAGGACAAGTAATGACCTACGTCGTAGTCGAGAGCTGTATCAAGTGCAAGTACACCGATTGCGTGGACGTCTGTCCGGTGGACTGCTTCCGCGAAGGCCCGAACATGCTGGTCATTGACCCGGACGAATGCATCGATTGCACGCTGTGCGTGGCCGAATGTCCGGTCGAGGCCATCTTCGCCGAGGACGATGTGCCTGAGAACCAGCGCGCTTTTCTGCAACTGAACGCCGAGTTGTCGAAAGTGTGGCCGACGATTACCGAAAAGAAGGATGCTCCGGCGGACGCTGACGACTGGAAGGACACGAAGGACAAGGCCAATCTGTTGGAGCGCTGATACCGGCCCAGGCAGTCCTCACATACCGCCCGCCGCGCCACAGTCAAAGGCATCTTCATGCGCGCGGATCTGATCAGTCTCCTCGAATCCGGCTCTACAGTTCTGACGCCCAACCGGCGCCTTGCGCTGCATTTGAAGCGCGAGTTCGACGCTTTGCAGCTTGCCGCCGGCCGCACCATCTGGCCGACTCCCGACATCCTGCCCTGGACTGCATGGCTCGAGCGCAGCTACGAAGACGCCCTGCATTCAGAATTCGGCGGCGATCTTCCTTTGCTGCTCAGCTCCGCGCAGGAGCTGGCGTTGTGGGAAGAGGCGATTCGCGGCTCGGATCTCGCCGGAACCCTGCTTTCCCCCGCGCCGGCTGCCGCGCAATGCCGCGAAGCCTGGAAACTCGTGCACGGATGGCGGCTGAAAGCGCGCCTGCTTAACGCTGAGGCCAACGACGACGGCAAGGCATTTATCGAATGGGCCGAACGCTACGAACGCGCGTGCGCACGCGGGCCCTACAGCGATGCAGCGCAGCTCGCCGATGTCGTCGCGCCGTTGATCAGGCATCTGTCGAGCACGAAATCCGGCGCGCTAGTCGTCTACGGCTTCGATATCATGACGCCGCAGCAACGCGAATGCATGGATGCGCTCGTCGAAGCGGGCGTGAGCATCCGCGAAGTCCGGCCGGAAAAGCGGGAAGGGCGCGCCACGCGGATCGGGTTCACGGCCGCGCGGGAGGAAATCCAGGCCTGCGCACGCTGGGCTCGCATCCGTCTGGAGGAAAATCCGGCTGCCCGCATTGGCATCGTGGTTCCCGATTTTGCGCAATGCCGGGAAATGGTTCGTCGCTCGTTTTTCGCCGAAATGCAGCCGAACCATGCGCTGCCCGGCGTGGTGGGACGCGAGCCGCCGTTCAACATCTCGCTTGGCATCGCGTTGAGCGCCTATCCATTGGTGCACGACGCATTGCTGCTGCTCGAACTCGCCGGCCGCAAAACCGAATTCGCAAGCGCCAGTCGTCTGGTCCGTTCGCCGTATCTCGGTGGCGCGGATGTTGAGATGGCCGCGCGCGCGCGGCTGGATGCCGTCTTGCGCCGTCGCGCCTCTTTGCGCGTATCGCTCGACGGTCTGCTCAAGTTGACGGCGGCGAAGAGTGCGCCGCGCGCAGCAGAGCTGGTGCAACGCCTTACGCAGCTGGCCGAATTCCGGCGTAGCGATTTGTTCGGTCCCAAGCTTCCATCCGATTGGGCCAAAGCGATATCCCAGGCCTTGTCGATCGGCGGATTCCCCGGTGATCGCGGTCTCGATTCCACTGAATACCAGACGCTGAAGAAATGGCACGATGTCGTCGCCGGATTTGCCACGCTCGATCGCGTTGCCGGGCGCATGGGCTATACGCAGGCATGCGCGCGGCTCTCGCGCATGGTGGCTGACACCTTGTTCCAGCCAGAGGCTGAAGACGTGCCGATCCAGATCCTCGGCGCGCTGGAATCCAATCACCTGCAATTCGATCACCTGTGGGTGACCGGGCTGACCGAGGACGTCTGGCCGATTCCGCTGCGGCCCAATCCATTCGTACCCGTCAGGTTGCAACGGGAGGCCGGGATACCCGAAGCGAATCCCGCGACCGCGCTTGAACTGGATCGCAGCATCACGCAGAGCTGGCTTGGCGCGGCGGGGGAAGTGGTGCTGAGCTATCCCCAGCGCGAAGAAGACCGCGAATTGCTGCCCAGCCCGCTGATCGGGAGTACTGCCGAAACGAGGCCAGCCGAATTCCGGCTTCCGGCGCATGTTGGACTGCGCGACATGATCAATCTCGCGGCGCATGTCGAGAACCTTCCCGACTTCCGAGCGCCGCCGCTCGTAGCTGCAACTGCACATCAGGGTGGCACCACGGTGTTCAAGGATCAGGCGGCCTGTCCGTTCCGCGCCTTTGCGCGGCATCGGCTCGGTGCCGAGAGCCTTGCCGCGCCGCTGCCCGGACTCGACGCGATGGATCGCGGCACGCTGCTGCATGCGGTGCTGGCGGCGGTATGGAAAAGCCTGCGCGACAAGGCCCAACTGGACAGCATCACGGACGAAGACATGGAGAAGCTGCTCGACATCTGTGCCACCGAAGCCGTCGCGAAAGTCCGCCAATGGCGCCACGAAGCCTTGTCGGGGCGCTTCGCGGAACTGGAAAAAGCGCGGCTGGTCGGGCTTGCGCGAAGCTGGCTCCTGTTCGAGAAGCAGCGCGCTGACTTCGACGTGGTGCTGGTCGAACAGAAGCGCCCGATGACTTTCGGCGGCGTTACGGTCAATGTGACGCTCGACCGAATGGATGAGCTCGCTTCCCGCGGGCGCGCAATTCTCGACTACAAGACCGGTACCGCCTCGGTGTCCGCCTGGCTGGGCCCGCGCCCGGATGAACCGCAGGTCCCGCTCTACGCACTGGGCAGCGGCGAGGATGTGGCGGCCGCGGCCTTTGCGGTGATCAAGGCGGGCAAAGCGGAATTTAAAGGAGTCGCGCGCGAGAACGATCTGCTGCCCGGCGTGAGGACGATATCGGAACAGCGAAGCGCTGCAGCCAGACAATACGAATCCTGGGACGCGCTGCTTGCCGGATGGCGGACCGAACTCGATCAGCTCGGACACGGTTTCGCTTCCGGCGATGCGCGCGTCGACCCGAAGCGCGGCGATGATACCTGCAAGTTCTGTGACCTGCACGCGCTGTGCCGTATCAATGAGCGTTCTGCCGATTTATATCTCGACGATGCCCCGGGCGACAAAGATGAGTGAATTCTCGCTTTCGCCGGACGGGGAGGAGCGCTTGACCGCGCTGGACCCGTCGCGCTCTTTCATCGTGCAGGCGCCTGCCGGTTCGGGAAAGACCGAACTGCTGATCCAGCGCTATCTGGTGCTGCTCTCGATCGTAGAGCGGCCGGAGGAGATTGCCGCGATTACGTTCACGCGCAAAGCCGCGGCGGAAATGAAAAAGCGTGTTCTGCAGGCACTGGATTCCGCGCGCAATTCGCAGCAGCCGGATGAACCGCACGAAGCACTGACATGGCAGCACGCGCGCAGGGCGCTCGAACAGGATGAGAAGCGCGGCTGGCGATTGCAGGAAAGCGCCGTGCGCCTGCGCATCCAGACCATCGACTCTCTGAGTGCTTCGCTCTCGCGGCAGATGCCGGTTTTGTCGCGATTCGGTGCCCAGCCCGAAAGCGTGGATGACGCG
>JANOGH010000352.1:0-2383 GCA_031414075.1 Betaproteobacteria bacterium
AGGGGTCAGGCCTATACTTTATAGTTAAAGTATACGTCTGACCCCTTCTCTTTGGCTTTACGAGTCAAATGATTTCATTCAAGGATAGATCCATGAAGATGCTGAACGCGTTGCTGATGACTGCCGGTATCTTGGCTTCCACTGCACATGGAGCCTGGGTTGTTGAGACACAGACTCTCGCCTGCACACTGGACTATAACCAATGGGGCCACGGCAGCAGTTGCGGCTGTCCGGAAGCAACGCAATACAATCAAAAAATCGGTCTCTGCCTGCAGGGTGAAGCCTACCCAATCCGCGTCCAGGGCGTTTTGCACAGCGATGTTATGGCCATCGCTGGAGAAACAACCGGTATCGAGCTGGAAACAAAATTTGGCCGTTTCGAACTGATGGTAAAACTTCCTGATATAGTCAAAATGCAGAAAGGCAACGGCCTTACTTTTGAAGTGAGCGGAGAATTTCTTCTGATACCTGGCGTTGAAGCCCGACGACGTTCTGTCATTATTGTCGATGAATTGAACTGGCTGGAATAGTGAGACTTTTCAACTCATCGCAAGGGTCACAAGCGGTCAAGCTGCGCTAACCCGCGTTTCTCCACCAGTTTCAGGCTGCTGCCGATCAGCTCCATGTGAAGATCCCGCAGGAGCAGTGGTTTGCATCGGGGCAAGACAGCCGCCCTCTAGCGTTACCGAACTCGACGGCATCGAGCGCGACGTCGTCGTCGCCCGCTGTACTGGCTGCGCGTCGTCAGGCAGCCGTTGCAGGGGTCAGGTTCCGGGTGAACTGGTCGATGGATTTTCCCCAGGAAAATTGCTCTGCGTAGTGCCGTGCCTTCTCGCGGGGAATATCCAGTGCCCGGATACACGCGACCGCGAGATTCTCGTGCAATATGCCGGCACCGCTTTCGCCGATGACGTCCACCGGACCGAGCACCGGGAATGCCGCCACTGGGGTGCCGCAGGCCAGCGCTTCGAGCATCACCAGCCCGAAGGTGTCGGTCAGGCTGGGGAAGACGAACACATCGGCGGCGCGGTAGTAGCGCGCCAGTTCCGCCGGGGTCTTGATCCCGGCAAATTGTACATGCGGATAGCGGCGCTCCAGTTGCGCCCGCATGGGACCTTCACCGACCACCCACTTGGTGCCCGGCAGGTCCAGCTTCAGGAAGGCCTCGATGTTTTTTTCGACCGCAACGCGCCCCACGCAAAGGAAAATGGGGCGCCGATTCGCCAGTGCGTCGCGCGCGCCCGGAGAGAACGTCGCCGTATCCACGCCCCGTGTCCAGGCCACGGTGTTGGTGAAGCCGCGCGCTTCCAGGTCGCGTTGCACGCTGGGCGTCGGGACCATCAGCGCACGCGAGGGTGCGTGGAAGTTGCGTAGCCACCGGTAGGTCAAATCGACCGGGATGCGGATGCGCGCGTGGACATATTCCGCAAATCGGGTATGGAAAGCAGAGGTGAACGCGACCTTGTGTTTCAGGCAGTAGCGGCGCGCGGCCAGCCCGAGCGGGCCTTCGGTCGCGATGTGAATGGCATCCGGCGCAAAGGCCTCGATCTCACGGCTGACGCCGGCATAGGGCATCAGGCTCAGCCGGATTTCCGGGTAGGTCGGGCACGGGATCGACTTGAACAGTTGCGGCGTGACGAAGCGGGTCTCGTGTCCGAGCCGGGTCAAGCCTTCGCCGATCTTGCCCAGTGTCGTTACAACTCCGTTGACTTGCGGCTTCCAAGCGTCGGTGACGATCATGACTTTCATGCGAGCGATTCCTCCTCGTGTTCGATGAACGGAGTCGATGGGGTGGGCGCCAGTCGACGCTGCCACTCGACGATCTTCAGTTCCCCCTCGAAGGTTTCCACCAGGGCGGACAGACTTTCCACCCAGTCCCCGTCGTTGCAGTAGACAATTCCGTCGATGGTCTTGATCTGCGGCCTGTGGATGTGTCCGCAGACCACGCCCTGGAATCCACGGCTGCGCGCCTCGCGCGCCACGGCCTCCTCGAAGGCGGCCATGAAATTGACCGCGTTTTTGGCCTTGTGCTTCAGGTATTGCGAGAGGGACCAGTAGCCCAGGCCGAGCTTGGCGCGAACGTGATTGAACCATTGGTTCAGCTTGAGGATCAGCGTGTAGAGTTGGTCGCCGACCAGCGCCAGCCATTTGGCCTGCTGGACCACTGCATCGTAGAGGTCGCCGTGAATCACCAGGAACTTGCGGCCGTCGGCCATGGTATGCACCGCCTCGTCGCGGATCTTGATGTCGCCGAAAGCAAGGCCGAGGAACTGGCGCAAGACTTCGTCGTGGTTACCGGCGATGTAGGTGACCTTCGTGCCCCTGCGCGCCTTGCGCAGGATCTTCTGCACGACGTCGTTGTGGGCTTGCGTCCAGTACCAGC
>JANOGH010000353.1:0-3578 GCA_031414075.1 Betaproteobacteria bacterium
TCTTCCCGGTCCTGCAGGCCATTCACGACGCCGGGAAACTGACGGTGGCCGCGGCTAAAGCCGGCCTTTCCTATCGCCATGCCTGGAACCTCATCGGCCGCTGGTCAACGTTTTTCGGCAGTCCGCTGGTCAATCTTGAACGCGGTCGCGGCACAACCCTGACGCCACTAGGGGAAAAGCTTCTGTGGGCGGAGCAGCGCATCAATGCACGCCTCGCTCCGCAACTGGAAAGTCTCGCCTCGGAACTCAATCTGGAGATCAGCAAGCTCGTCACGACCGCCCGCTCCACGCTGCGCATCCATGCCAGCCATGGTTTCGCCGTCGCCAAGCTGCCGGAGCTGTTGCGGGCGCATTCGCAGATCCAGCTCGACTTGCGCTATCTCGGCGCCCAGGAATCGCTGGCGTCTGTTGCGCGCGGCGCCTGCAACTTCGGCGGCTTCCACGTGCCGGAAGGCAAGCTGGGCGAGCAGGCGCTCGCCCAGTACGCGAGGTGGCTCCTTCCCGACAAACAGAAACTGATCCACCTCGTGACCCGCACCCAGGGGTTGTTCCTGGCGCGGGGCAATCCGAAAAAGATCCGAGGCTTCGCCGACCTCGGCCGTCCAGGCATAACATTCATCAACCGGCAGCGCAGTTCAGGTACCCGCCTGCTCATCGATCAACTGCTGGAAAACGCCGGCGTGGATTATCAGCGCCTCGATGGCTACCAGACCGAAGAATATACCCACGCCGCGATCGCAGCGTATGTGGCCAGCGGCATGGCCGACGCAGGATTTGGCGTGGAACCGGCCGCGCGCCAGTTCGCCCTCGATTTCCTGCCGATGGCCAAGGAGCGCTACTTCCTGATCAGCCGCGACGACTCGCTCGCATTGCCGGAATCCCAGGAATTGATCGGGTTGCTGCGCGGGCAAGCCTTCCTCGATCTCATTGCCGGCCTGCCCGGCTACAGCGCTCCACGTGCAGGCCAGATCGAATCCATCGCCGACGCATTCCCGTCGATCGATACCCGCAAGTGAAAGTCAAATGCGCTCACCACAGAGACGGTAGAGGACGCGCAGGAAGACTAAGAGACGGAGTAACAGGCGCGACATAAAAGCGGTCCGATTGCAGCACAACACTTTCGTATGCAACGCATTAACAATTCACGTGCTTTTTTGCGTTTGTTTTACCTTCGCGTCCTCTGCGTCCTGCGGTGAAGGGGTTTTGACCTTCTGCGCCTTTGCGGTTAGTGCTTTCCGCCACGCTAACCCGCCAGTGACTTGGGCAAGGGGAAGGTCACCCGTTCCGCGATACCTTTCAGTTCCCTGACCGATCCGGCGCCCAACGCATTAAGACGCGCGATGACGGCCTGAACCAGCACTTCCGGCGCGGATGCGCCGGCCGTCACGCCCACCACCTTTTTTCCCTTCACCCATTCGGGTTTCAGATCGGCGGCGTTGTCCAGCATATAGGCGGGCACGCCGAGATTGGACGCAACCTCGCGCAGCCGGTTGGAGTTCGAACTGTTGGGCGAGCCGACGACGATCAGTACATCGCAGTGCTTCGCGAGCGCCTTGACCGCATCCTGGCGGTTCTGCGTGGCATAGCAGATATCGGTTTTCCTGGGTCCGAGGATTCCGGGAAAGCGGCGCCTGAGGGCCTCGGTGATGGAGCGTGCATCGTCCACGGACAGCGTAGTCTGGGTCACGAACGCCAGATTGTCCGGATCCTTGACCTTGAGGTGTTCGACATCCCGGATGGATTCCACCAGATACATGCCGCTGTCGACCTGACCCATGGTGCCTTCCACCTCCGGATGGCCGGCATGGCCGATCATCACGATTTCGCGTTTGCCCCCACGCATCTTGGCCACTTCGACATGCACCTTGGTGACCAGCGGGCAAGTCGCGTCGAAGACGTTCAGGTTGCGCTCTTCGGCATAACGACGGACGGTCTGCGACACGCCGTGCGCGCTGAAAACCACCGTCGCCCCTGCGGGGATCTCGGCAAGATCCTCCACGAAGACCGCCCCCTTGGCACGAAGGTCGTCCACCACATACTTGTTGTGCACGACTTCGTGGCGCACGTAGATCGGCGCTCCGTGCAACTTGAGGGCGCGTTCGACGATCTCGATGGCACGATCTACGCCGGCACAAAAACCGCGGGGATTGGCGAGCAGGACTTCCATGGTGTAAGCAGGCTGATTGACGCGCGAATTATACGCCGCCGCACTGCGTCTGGAACTTACCTTCGGCTTCTAACCCTTCATTCATTCTTCACCTTCACGAAGTTTTGACGCGGGAGCGGCGGAAACTATCCCAGATCAACAGCGCGGCGCCGACGGTAATGCAGGAATCCGCCAGGTTGAATGCCGGCCAGGGATCGAATAACCTGGGGCCGCCTGGCCAGCGCACCAGCACGAAGTCCACCACCGCGCCGGTCACCAAGCGGTCGATGAGATTGCCCACGGCGCCGCCGAGAACCAGTGCCAGGGAAAAACACAGAAAACGATCCGATCGATGCTTGATCATCATGGTGATGATCAGGACCGAGGCGACCAGCGCGATGACCAGGAAGAAATAGCGCTGCCAGCCGGAACCCGAAGCCAAAAAGCTGAACGCGGCACCGGGGTTGTAGGCCAGCACCAGTGTCACCACCGGCGGTAACACGTCGATCGATTGGCCCGTAACCAGGGCGCGCTGGATGACGAATTTCGTGATCTGATCGAGCACCACGAGCACTGCACTGAAGCCGAGCCAGGTGCCCGGGCTACGCATGGGCGCGCCGCTCGCCGGCCCGGTAGAGATTCTCCGTGCAGCGGCCGCAGATCTCCGCGTGAGCCGGATCCGCGCCTACGTCCGCGCGGTAGTGCCAGCAGCGCTCGCATTTCTTGTGATCGCTCGGATGGACGACGATGGCGGCGCTGCCGCGCAGGATTCTCGCCTGCGAGGTAATGAAGACGAAACGCAGATCGTCTGCCAAAGCATTCAGCACGTCGAAGCGTTCGCCGTCCGCAAAGACCTCCACTTCGGCTTGCAGTGACGAGCCGATCTTTCCGGCCGCCCTCAGCGCTTCGAGTTCCTTCTGTACCTCGGCGCGCGCCGCGCGGATCTTGTCCCAGCGCTCGCACAGGTCTCCCCCGGTGTCCGGAAACTGGTGCCAGGTGTGCAGCAGCACGCTGTCCTGTTCGTTGCGCGTGAACAGGGGCCAGGCTTCGTCCGCGGTGAACGACAGCACGGGCGCCATCAGCCGCAGCAGGCTGTGCGTAATGTGGTAAAGAGCGCTTTGCGCCGAGCGGCGCGCAGTGGAGTTCCTTGCCGACGTATAGAGCCGGTCCTTGAGAATGTCCAGATAGAATCCGCCGAGGTCTTCGGAGCAGAAGGCCTGCAGTTTCTGCGCAACATAGTGGAACTCGAATTCTGCGTAGTCCTTCAGCACCTGCTGTTGCAACCGCTGCGCCATTTGCAACGCGTAGCGATCGATCTCGATCCATTCCGACACCGGCAACGCATGCGCCTTCGGATCGAAGTCGTCCAGGTTGGCGAGCAGACGAAGAGGTCATCGTCGCGCTCGCGGAGCTGCTGGTCGTCGACGAGCGC
>JANOGH010000354.1:0-4218 GCA_031414075.1 Betaproteobacteria bacterium
GCGCCTGCCCCCGCTTTCTTGGCCTCATATACGGCATCGGCTAAACGGGCCGGGTCCCGAGTCTCCACGAGATCGAGTTGGACACGCCGAGCGCGGGCAGCAGATTGGACCACCTCGACCATCACCGGCGTCCCCGGGTCAGACGGACTGACAAGGACCGCCACACGGCGCGCGCCGGGCACGATCTCAGTGAGCAACTCCAACCGCTTGGCGCCGAGATCGGCGTTCAGCGAAGTGACGCCGGTGACTTTCCCGCCGGGCCTTGCCAGGCTTGCGACGAGTCCGGCGCGAACCGGGTCGACGCCGTGGGCGAACACGATCGGGATGGTCGCGGTCGCTTTCATGGCCGCGATGCTCGACTCCGTCGTTCCGATGGTGAGGATCACGTCAGGCTTGAGGCGAACAAGCTCCTGCGCCACTTCGGATAGTCGAGCAGGCTTGTCCTCCGCGCTTCGGAAGTCGATGATCAGGTTGCGTCCCTCGACATAGCCGAGACGCCGGAGTTCTGAGACGAATCTCGCGGGCCCTGGCGTCGCCAGCGTAAGGCCAAAGGTACTAAGGATGGCGACACGGGCGCTGGGCGCAGACTCGGCACTGAGGACAATCGGCGCGACCAGGATTCCTGCGACGAAGGCCGAACCCGCTGCGGCCAAGCGAGTCAATATGACTGCTCTCGATATGAGGCAGCGATAATGTTTGCCGCTGACTGTCAGGCGGACGCGATTGTTGAGCATCATCGCCATTGCTTCGTGTAGGCGCCTCGAAAATTCACCGGCGGGGACGTGACCGACAGGTACTCGAACTCGGCATCATTGGTGTTCTCAAACCCATGGACTTCGTTATCCTCAAACCGTACGACGTCGCCCCCGGCGAAAGGCATCGTCTTCCCGTCTCCCAGCAGAAGGCTACCGCTCCCGCGAAGCGCAACCCAGATTTGTTCGGCGCCTTCGTGGCGATGCGGAGGATTCCTGGCCCCAGGCGACACGGTGACCCGAGTGATCGTCACACGTTCGGACCGCGAGTTTTCCGGAAAGAGCAACTGGCATGACGTGACGCCGGAGTTCGAGAACGTCGTCACGTCGGTCGCGCGAATCATTTCCACGGCACTCTCCTCATGAGACCCACCGCCCCCATTGCGCCGGTCGCCAAATTCTCGATGCGTAGATTGTGCGGGCGAGCGTGGTTGAATTACCGGATTACCCCATCCGCCTGCAATAGAACGGATTCGGGGATAGCGAGTCCGAGCGCCCTCGCGGTCTAAAGTGTTACCCATTAGCCCGTTTGCACAGTGAGGGCAATTTGCACAGTGGGGGCAAGCTGTTGGCCGCGGCACAATCGATCGCGGATCATCGAATCACCTCGTCGGCCTGCAGCAGGATCGACTGCGGGATCGTGATGCCGAGTGCCTTTGCGGTCTTCAGATTGACCACAAGCTCGAACTGGGTCGGCTGCTGGATGGGCAGGTCGGCGGGCTTCGCGCCCTTGAGGATCTTGTCAACGTACCCGGCTGATCGGCGGAACAGCTCGCCGTAGTTCGCCCCATAGGACATCAACCCACCTTCATCGGCCCAGCCCCTCGCTTCGTCGATCGACGGTAGCCGGGCCTTCGACGCCAGCTTGAGAAGCATCGTTCGATGAGTAGCGAAGAGGGGGTCCGAGATCAAGTACAGCGCCTGGGCGCGTGCTCGGCTGACGGCCGAGAATGCCGGACCGATCTCCGCGGGCGTCCGTGCGCTCACGAAACTCAGTTCGATCGCCATCGAGGGTGCTACCGCCTTGAGTTCCTCGATCACCTTCGGACTGTACGGCGTGTCGGGATTCCAGAGGACTGCCACGCGGGTAGCTCGGGGAACCGTCTCCTTGAGCAGTTGCAGCTGCTTGGCGCTGAGATCGGTCATCATGAGCGAGAGCCCGGTGACGTTTCCGCCAGGACGTGCAAGGCTCGCGACCAGGCCGGATCCGACTGGATCGGCGACGACAGCCATGACGATCGGGATGGCGAACGTGGCGCGCTTGACCGCCTGGGCTGCAACCGTACTCTGCACGACAATCACGTCGACTTTGCGCTGGACCAGGTCCGCGAGCAACGCCGGCACCCGAGCGTAGTCGCCGCTGGCGGATCGCCACTCGATCAGAACATCGCGTCCCTCGGCGTAGCCCGCGTCCGCCAGTCCTTGCCGGAATTGCTGTGCCTCCTTGCTCTCGGGTGAGAAGGCCACGACGAGAACCCCGATGCGCCGCGGGGATGCGGTCTGCTGCGCATTGGCTTTCACAGGCAGGCAAACCAGGCCGAGCGATCCGACCAGAGCAGCGAGGTCGCGGGTGAACGTGCGCCGAGTCATCCGTCGGGTCACCGGATCACCTCGTCCCCGCGCGACTTTTTCGCTTCGAGGGCCATGTCCACGCAAATCTTTATTCTCGAGGCCTCACGGCCCCGGTACTCTTCCTGGCAGCGCTCCAGCAGCGGTCCGTGATCCCTGGCATAAGCCTGGAGCACCGGCGCGGCTGCAATATCGTCGTCAATGCACTTTTTCACGATCCCCCAACCCATTTCCTTGCGGCGCGAGCAACGCGCGACGATATCCTTGAACTCATCCGGGTATCGCGCGACTTCCGCACGGGCAGCCTGATTTTCCTTGATGCAGATCTGCGCCATGTCGGACCCAAATTCGGCATTCGACATCAAGCAGCCGGTGACGATATCAGAGTCATCCTCTGCCCGGCACACGGATGACGACAACGCCAGGATCGCCGCAAGAATAATTGTCTTCACGATCACTCTCTTGTTCCGGTCCTTCAGACTTTTCTCTGCGTCGAGGCGGCAAAGCGGCGTGGGGTGAGGCTCGATCAGCCCCCACCACTGAAGACCCGGCGCTGAAGACCCGGCACTCAGGTCAGGTCGGATTCGTCTTCGGCAAGGGGCGGCGGCAAACGACGCAGCAGGGAGAGGTCACCCAGTTTGCCCACTTCGGTTGCGAACCGGATGTTCCGTTCCATCGTCTCGATGTAAAGGTTCCGGCCTTTGAAGTGCGTCTCGGCAAAGCGATAAACGCCGCCAAGCTGATTGTTGAGCCGATCCATGGCTGCATTGTAGAAACCAGGCGTCTTCACCACCAGGTCTTCCGCCGATGTGAATTGCACGCCGGCCCGCTGGTCGGTCTCGTCCCGGGCCGCCAGTCCGCCGGCAACGAACTCCGGGAACAGACGGTCGCGACACTTCTCCAGATAACAGCGGTCCGACATCTGGGCAATGATGTCCGCGGTCCCCAGCAGGTTACCGAGCATGCGGTGGGTTGCATTCGTCAGCCGGATCGTCTTGATCGCGCGCTCATAGCCCGTGAAGTGGATGATGCGCGTGGCTGCCGATGCCAGCTTTGCCATGCCCAATTTGCCGAGGTAACCGTCCAGAAATCTGGCGCCACGGCCCACATGCTTGAGGGTGTATTCCGCGCCTTTTTTGTGCCGGGTGTCGGTTTTGCGACGCAGGTAACCGATATCGTGAAACAAAGCGGTGACGACACCGAGGCTGAACAGCCTCGGCCCGAGGGCTTCGACGCGTTCCGGCGAACGTTCGTAACCGTCCATCAGCCGCGTCATCGCCAGGGTCACGTCGAGCGTGTGCTGCAGATTGTGGTAAGTGGTGTCGGAGGCCCAATAGCCGGGATACTCTCCATGGTGCAGGCGGGCGAGATCCTTGAATGCGCGGTCCAGAACGCGGGTGGAAGATTTGGGGTAGAGCCCGACGAAAATGCGATCGACCGCGGCATTGACCGCCACCGGATCGGTGGTATTGACGAGATTCGTTACGTCGTAATCGTTGCGACGTTCCATCTGCTGATCTGTGTCCTGAGTGCGGCGCTGGTCCATTTATACACGTTACCCATGCAGACTTGGCTTCTGGTCAGAGCCGAGCACGCATTTCAGCCCCGAAAAGGCATCGCCAAGCTCAGGGGATGCTCCGAATCCCCGGTCTTGCGCTATTGTATCAAGATCCTGTGCCGGTCCGATCCGCCACAGGAAACCTGTGTCTACTGCAGTGGCCCAAAAAAGATGTGTCGCACCCTGTCCCCGCCAATCACGCGAAAGAGTTCGCGCATGATGCAGTACATCATAATCAACACCACCAGCAGGATCTGGATGGCCCAGAAATGCGGCCACACGATCTCTGCGAGCAACTTCTCGTTACCAGCCATGAAACCACCGGCGGCTCGCCAGAAG
>JANOGH010000355.1:0-5585 GCA_031414075.1 Betaproteobacteria bacterium
GGACGCATCGCCGCTAACGCAAACGACCAGCTTGTCCGGATTTCCAACCTGGGCGCCGATCGCCGCGGGCAGGCCGTAACCCATTGTGCCTGCCCCACCCGAGGTGAGCCAGCGATTGGGCTGCTCGAAGCGGAAATGCTGCGCGGCCCACATCTGGTGCTGGCCGACGTCCGTCGATACGATGGCGTCGCGTCCCGAGACGGCTTGCTGCAGCGATTGCATCAGTTGCTGCGGCACGACGCAATCGTCGCGGGTTTCGAATCCGAGCGAATCCTCGGCGCGCCACTGATCGATGGTATTCCACCATTCGCCCAGCCGTTCAGCTTCGAAAACATACCCGCCCAGTTCGGTGTGCAAGGCGTCGAGCAGTTCCAGGCAGTCGCCGACCATCGGCACGTCGACCTTGACCACCTTGTTGATCGAAGAAGCGTCGATATCGAGATGGATTTTCTTGGCACTCGGACAGAATTCGCTGAGCTTGCCGGTGATCCGGTCGTCGAAGCGCGCGCCGACGCAGACGACAAGATCGGCGTGATGCATCGCGAGATTGGCTTCCAGCGTGCCGTGCATGCCGAGCATGCCGAGAAACTGCCCGTCGGACGCCGGAAATGCGCCCAGTCCCATCAGCGTCAACGTACACGGCGCACCCGTGCGCTGCACGAGTCGCGTGAAAGAAGCGCAGGCCTCGGGTCCTGAATTGATCAGCCCGCCGCCGCCGTAGAACACCGGGCGGCGCGCATTCTTCAGCAGTTCCACGGCATCGCGCGCCGGGCCGCGCCGCAGCGGTTTGCGGCTGGATTCCGGTCGCTCCTCAGGTGTCGTGGCTGATGCGTTAAAAGTTGCAAGCTGAATATCCTTTGGAAAGTCGAGCAACACCGGACCCGGCCTTCCCTCGGTTGCGATGCTGAATGCCTTGCGCACCAGGGCCGCGACCTGATCCGCGCTGCGGATCTGCGCATTCCATTTCGTCACCGGCCGTGACAGGCCGAGCGCATCGCATTCCTGAAACGCATCGGTGCCGATCGAGTGCGTCGCGACCTGGCCGCTGATGCAAAGCACTGGAATGGAATCGCAGATCGCATCCAGCAACCCGGTGATGGTGTTGCTCACGCCGGGACCCGAGGTCACCAGCACGACGCCGGGCTTGCCGGTCGAGCGCGCATAACCTTCTGCCGCATGAACGGCGGCCTGTTCGTGACGGACCAGGATGTGGCGAATGCGATGCTCCGCATGAAGCGCGTCGTACACCGGCAACACGGCGCCGCCGGGATAACCGAAAATCGTATCGACCCCAAGCGCCGCCAAGGTATCGAGCAGGGACTGCGCGCCCGTGACGGCAACGCGACCCGCCCCCGTTCGTGCGGAAGTGGACAGGGTAGGTGGAAGGGCGAGATAGCTCATAGACCCATCGTACGCGGCGGGTCCCAGAAAATGCATCTTACTTTCTGACGAAACGCGCTATTATTAGAATTATTTACTACCAAACTGGTTGTATAAAGAATGTCTGTCGATAAATTCGATTTGGCGATCCTGAAAGTCCTGCAGGGGGATGCCCGCGCCAGCCTGCAGGCGATCAGCGCGCGCGTCGGGCTGTCTTCGACCCCCTGCTGGGCACGGATCAAGCGCATGGAGCGCGAGGGCGTGATTCAGGGTTACACGGTACGCGTCGATCCGCCCTCGATCGGACTTTCCGAAACGGTGATCGTGCAGGTCACCCTCGAGAGCCATACGGATGAAACGCTGTACGACTTCGGCAAGATGCTGGAGCAGATCCCGGAGGTCATGGAGGCCTACCTGGTATCCGGCGACTACGACTACTACATTCGCATCGCCGTAAAGGACACCCGTGACTACGAGCGGCTGCTGCGCGAACGCCTGTACCGGATTCCCGGCATACGGCACAGCAAGTCGAGCTTCGTGCTGCGCACGTTGAAGGAAAGCCTGATCCCGTTGTCGGTGGGGCCTGCCGCGGGTTTGGCCGGGGAGCCGCGCAAGGCGAGAAAAAAACGCTCGCCGAAGCGCAAGTCCTAGCGCACCCGTTTTTGTCGTCGAATCCATGGCGTATAGTCGCCGATAGGCAAATGAACGCGAGTTCTCTCCAAATGGTCGACGCAATCGGACGCGTGCATGCACTGGCGCGAGCCGATGCCCGCATCGTCAGCCTCGTACCCAGCGTGACCGAATTGCTGTTTGCACTGGGAATAGGCGACCGGCTGGTGGGCCGCACCGGATTCTGCATCCATCCGAAAGGCAACATAGATACAGTGCCGAAGGTTGGTGGCACCAAGAGCGTGGACATCCAGAGGATTCGCGAACTCGCTCCCACGCACCTGATCGTGAATATCGATGAAAACGAAAAGCCCACGATCGACCAGCTCACGAACTTCGTTCCGAACGTGATCGTGACCCATCCGCTCGGGCCGCTCGACAATCTGCCGTTGTATCGACTGTTGGGCGGTATCTTCGACCGGGAAGGTCGCGCGGAAGAACTCTGCGCGCAATTCCGGGCGGCTCACGACAAGGCGGTTGCGGCCTGCGAGCACCTGCCACGGGAGACGGTTCTGTACCTGATCTGGAAGTCGCCGTGGATGACGCTGTCGCGCGATACCTACATCTCGCGAACCCTGGCCGCGGTCGGCTGGGACACGGTGGAAATCAAAAGCAAGGATCGTTACCCGAAGATCGAATTCACCACGGAGCTCGTGTCGCGCGTGGATCGCGTTCTGCTTTCCTCCGAACCTTACGCGTTCCGTGAACGCCACCTCGATGAAATCCGGCAAGCCATTGCGGCTGCCAACCACTTTTTCGTTCCGACTGCCCTCGAGGAAGTCGAATTACCGGTTACCGTAGCGTTGATCGACGGCGAAATGACGTCCTGGTACGGCAGCCGCGCGATAGAGGGCATGAAGTATCTGTCGCGGTTGCGCACCGGGTGAGGGCGGACTCGCCCCTCGCGATCAATGGTACAAAGGACTAACTCATTCACCGCGGAGAACGCAGAGGACGCGGAGGAAAAACGGCAATATTGAATCACGCGAGACCATGCTGACGAATATCGTCGAGTTGAACGTCAACACCCTTCAGTTTGCACCATGGCAATAGCGTCGATGTCCGATTCCCGTCTTGTTTCCTCCGCGTCCTCTGCGTCCTCCGCGGTTAGAGTTGCTTTGTGTCTGATGTACGGAGACGGTGTCAGTGTCCGATTCTTAACAATCCGCTAGTCTAGCGTAATGAACAAGGACTTCCTTGGCTTTCCCGCCACGGCCCGGCTGATATGCCCCTGCCCGGTGGTGTCTTCGGCGAGCAGGACGTCACCGCTGCGCAGAATGCGCTTCGATCCGTCACCCACCTCGATTTCCACCTCGCCCTCCAGGTTCACCACATACTGGCGGCGTGGCGCCGTATGGAAATCGTAGTTGTAGTCTCCGCCAGTCTCGCGGAACACGATGCCGGTGGCTTGCATCAGTTCCGAGATGAAACCGATCTTGCCCGTGCTTTGCAGTGGGATCTGCACGTCTTCGAAATGCGACCGGTTGTCCGGTCCCGTGTAGATGCGCACGACGGTCATGGTTCTCCCACCGGGATCATCGGCGATAGCTTCAGTTTGCATCGTGATTCCGCTCCCTATTCCCAATGTGGATAGCATTGCGACCACGAATCCGCGCAACTTTTTCGTTTTTGACATGGCAGTTCCCCGAAACGGACAGACTACAGTGGTCTCTTTTTTGGGTTCACACGGCGCGGCCTATCGGGCCAGCGCCGTTTCTGGTGCCGGCGCGAACAGCTTTTCCATCTCGCGCCTTATTTTAACCGCGTAGCTGGATTCGTCGACCGTTACATCGGTCCAGCGTACCGGTTGGCCGGCGGCGACCGGCTTGAGCAGTTTCACATTATGGGCGAGCCCGAGCGACAAGGCGCCGATTTTCAGCGATGCCTCTGCCGGCATGAGCTTGCCGACGACCGTGTAACCGCCTTCGCCGTCGAGGATCTCACCGAGCTTCAGATCGCGTTTTGCGGTTGCGACTACGTCGGCGCGGAATCCCGTCGGGCAACCGGTCGGCTCGCCGCGCAATCCGACCGATGCGACCGAGATGCCCACTTCGAGGCCGATCAGATGCCAGCGCTTGTACAGGCAGGCATAGCGCCCCGAAGAGTCGGTGCGCACCATGTATTCCTTGAAGCAGTTGCGGATGTATTCCGTCTCGCCTTCGAACACGACGAAAACCCCGAAGCGAATGTCGTAGGGAATGACGCGCCCGTCGGTCTCGAGCGACGAGATCACTTCCACCTGGCCCTTATGATGCAGATGCCCGCCCTCGGATTTCAGGCGCATCACATTGGGAATGTCGTCGACACTCGCGGGCGGGAACAGCAAACCGTAAGGCGCGGGCGTGAGCCCGGTCGCATTGCAAACGGCGGTGCTCTCGATCGCGGGCTTGGAACCATCGAGAAAGGAATTGAACATCTTCGGATTCAGGCCACCGGTCTTTGCCTGCTCCGGGGTCAGTCCGTAGTACCCCCATACCGTCTCCGGTGTCGATTGCGCGAAGTGTGGCAACCACTTGTGACCCCGGCCCGCGGCAACCACCCTGAAGCCGGCTGCGCGCGCCCAGTCGACGAGATCGCAAATCAGCGCCGGCTGATCGCCGTAAGCGAGACTGTAGACTACGCCCGCTTCCCTGGCGCGGCGCGCCAGCAGCGGCCCACACATCGCGTCCGCCTCCACGGTAACCATCACCACGTGCTTGCCATGCCTGAATGCAGCCAGAGCGTGTTCGACTGCGGCGATCGGATTGCCGGTGGCTTCGACGACGATGTCGATCAGCGGATGCGCAATGAGCGCCTGCCAGTCTTCCCCCACGTGTGTAAGGCCGGAGGAAAATGCTGCGTCCAGCGATGCGGCGGCGTAGCGCTCCGAATTCCAGCCGACCCGTTGCAGGTTGGTTCTCGCGCTTGCCGGCGACAGATCAGCGATGCCGGCAAGGTGCAGGCCGGGGGTCCTGGGCACTTGCGCCAGATACATGGCGCCGAATTTCCCCGCGCCGACCAGGCCGACACGCAACGGTTTGCCCTGCGCTTCGCGCTCACGAAGTTTGCTGTACAGATTCATGGCTCGGTTACCTGATCCATCATAGGACTGTCATTCCCGCGCAAGCGGGAATCCAGCGCTCAATCAATTATCAGAAGATTTCGTTGTAAAGGTCTTTCCAACCTGGATTCATGCGCTCGATCATTTTGATCTTCCACGCACGGTTCCACTTCTTGATCTGCTTTTCCCGTTGAATCGCCGAGGCCACATCACCCGCATTTTCATGATAAACGAGCAAATGAACGCCATAACGCTTGGTGAATCCGTCGACGAGATCGCTTTTATGTTCGTAAACGCGCCGCACGAGATCATTGGTGACTCCGACATACAGCGTTCCATTTCGTCGACTCGCCAGAATGTACACGTAGTACATCAGCCACTTTCCCGGATTCCCGCTGGAGCCTGCCCTCGAATTGTTTTATCGGAGGCGGGAATGACAGCTAGGCCGCGAGTGGCTTGAGCGCCTCTTCGGGCGTGCCGTCTTTCCACGGCAACG
>JANOGH010000356.1:0-7139 GCA_031414075.1 Betaproteobacteria bacterium
GCCCGGTTCAATGCGGGGTAGGCGAGGCGGAAGAATGAGGAAGTTGGCTCCCCGACCAGGGCTCGAACCTGGGACCTGCGGATTAACAGTCCGTCGCTCTACCAACTGAGCTATCAGGGAACACGAAAGGCGCGTATCTTATCCATTCGGTCCAGTACGGTCAATGGATTCGCAGTCCGATCTACCCCGTGAAATCCCTCAAGCGCTGGTTCATCGTTGTCGGTGCTGTAGTCGCCGCGCTGCTGGTGCTGCCTTTCCTCATCCCGCTGGGTTACTTCATTCCGGAAGTTGAACAGTTCGCCTCCGAGCAGTTGAAGGCGCCGGTCGAGGTCGAATCTCTAAGGGTGTTTCTTCTGCCGCTTCCGCATCTGACCGTCAAGGGCATTGCGGTCGGCGAGGAACCCTTCCTTGAGGTCGAGAAAGTCATCATCACACCGCGACTGGCGTCGCTCTTCAGCAGCCAGAGGGTTATCAGAGAGGTCAGCCTGCACGGTGTGGTCATCGGCCAGCGCCTGATCGCGAAGGCGTCAGCCTGGACCGACCGGTCCGGCGGTGGTGAGCCTGCGACCGTCCGCGTGGAACGCGTCGAAGTACGGAACGCATTCGTCAATCTGACTGACTTCAAGCTGCGGCAAATCGATGTTGATCTGGAGCTGACGTCGGAGAGCGGACTCGCCCGTGTCCGGGTACGCGCCGATCACAACCACCTGAACGCGACACTGGTGCCGCAGGGCAAGGATTTCGCGCTGGAAATAACGGCCCGCGACTGGAAACTGCCCGCCGGGCCGCCTTTGCTGATGTCGAGCCTCACTGCGTCGGGCACGCTCAATCCACTGCAGGGACTCACGCTTGCGACGATCGAGGGGCGCCTGTACGACGGCACGGTCTCGGGCAAGCTGAACGTCGGCTGGGCAAAAGAGTGGAATATTGCCGGCAAGCTCGACATTCACCGTGTCGAGATGCAACCCATCGTGGCGCTCCTTACCAGCAACACGACAATCAGCGGCCGGCTGACGGCCAATCCAGTCGTCGACATGCGGGCGCCTACTGCGGCACAGCTCAGCGAAGCCGTGGATGTCGAATCGGACTTCAAAGTGGAGAAAGGCATTCTCTACAACATCGACCTGGGCAATGCGCCGAAGGCATTGCTGAGCAAGGATGCGCTCAAGGGAGGGGAGACGCGCTTCGACGATTTCTCCGGCCATCTTGGCGTCGACTCGGCCGGCTACTACCTGACCAAGGTCGAAATTGCGTCGGGAATGCTGAGCGCGGATGCAGAGGTATTTATCTCGTCGAAGCAGGAACTGTCGGGCCTGATCGATGTTGCGATCAAGGGTACGTCAGTGCTGGTCAGCACACCGCTTGCGATATCCGGAACAGTGCAGAATCCGTTGCTGTATCCGTCCAACGCCGCTCTCGCCGGTGCAGCGGCCGGAACGGCGCTGCTCGGTCCCGGGCTGGGTACGACGGTCGGAATGAAAGCCGCCCGATTCACCCAGAAGCTCTTCGGTGGAAAACCGGCGAAGAAGGTGGAACGGGCGAAAGCTAATACAAAGAAACAATCCGTGGAACCGGCGCCCGCGAACGCGAAGAAACCGCCGCCGGCAGTTCACACCGGGCGCTAGCCGCGATCAGCCGGTTACTTCAACCGACCACTTTCGCAATCGCCTCAGTCACATGATCGATGTTGCGCGAATTCAGCGCGGCCACGCAGATACGCCCGGTATCAATTGCGTATACGGAAAATTCATCGCGCAAACGATCTACGGCAGCTTTCGATAGCCCGGAATAGGAGAACATGCCGCGCTGTCTGGTCACGAAGCCGAAATCCGACTTCGGCAACCGCACACGCAGTTTTTCCACCAGCTGGCGGCGCATATCGCGGATGCGATCGCGCATCTGTCCGAGTTCCTTTTCCCATAACGCGCGCAGTTCCGGGCTGGTGAGCACGGTGGCAACGATCTGACCGCCGTGGATGGGCGGATTCGAATAGTTCGTACGCACCGTACGCTTGAGCTGGCTAAGCACCCGCGCAGCCTCTGCGCTGTCGCTTGCAACCACGCTCAGCGCGCCGACGCGCTCGCCGTAGAGCGAAAACGATTTCGAGAAAGAGTTCGACACGAACACCGGGCATCCGGCTTGGGCAAAGCGCCGCACGACTTCGCCATCCGCATCTATGCCGTCGCCGAATCCCTGATAGGCGATATCCACGAAAGGCATGAGCCCGCGGGAAACGACGACGTCGATCACCTCGGTCCATTGTGCAGCCGACAGGTCCACGCCGGTCGGGTTATGGCAGCAGGCGTGAAGGACGACTATGCTGCCGGCCGAAAGTGCATTGAGCGACTGCATCATGCCGCCGAAATCGATGCCGTGCGAGGTCGCGTCGTAGTAGGGATAGGTGTTCACGGTGAATCCCACGTTCTCGAATAACGCACGGTGGTTTTCCCAGCTCGGATCCGAAATCCAGAGCTGGGATTGCGGCAACAGGCGGCGCAGGAAATCGGCGCCGATCTTGAGGCCTCCGGTCCCCCCCAGAGTCTGTACGGTGAGCACACGGTTTTCCTTCACTGCCACGCTATCCGCACCGAAAACCAAATCCCTCACCGTGTGGTCATAGACCGGCAGACCATCGATGGGCAGGTAGCTGCGCGGAGCGGATTTTTCGACCAGCTGGAGCTCCGCCCGGCGCACGCACTCGAGCAGCGGCACCTTGCCGCTGTCGTCGTAATAAATGCCGACTCCGAGATTGACTTTGTTGGGATTCTTGTCGGCATTGAAGGTCTCGGTCACCCCCAGAATGGGGTCCTTTGGAGCCATCTGTACGGCGGCCAGCGGCGAGACGAAGTGGGGGGCGTTCATCGTGATAACATCGAAAATTCTGCAGGCGCGTATTGTACCGTGACCGCTACGTTCCCCAACAGTCCGTTTCGCCTTCATCAACCCTTTGAGCCGGCCGGGGATCAACCCGAGGCCATATCAGCCCTTATCGGGGGGCTGAACGACGGGCTGGCGTTTCAGACGCTGCTAGGCGTGACGGGTTCCGGCAAGACCTACACGATGGCCAATGTGATCGCGCGCACGGGTCGGCCCGCGATCATCATGGCGCCGAACAAAACGCTGGCCGCTCAGCTCTACGGCGAAATGCGCGAATTCTTTCCGGAAAACGCCATCGAGTACTTCGTTTCCTACTACGACTACTACCAGCCGGAAGCGTACGTACCCTCGCGCGATCTGTTCATCGAGAAAGACTCCAGCATCAACGAACACATCGAGCAGATGCGGCTGTCGGCGACCAAGTCGCTGCTCGAACGAGATGACGCAGTGATCGTGGCCACGGTCTCCGCGATCTACGGCATCGGCGATCCGGTCGACTACCACGGAATGATCCTGCATCTGCGCGAGAAAGAACGCATGAGCCAGCGCGACGTCATCTCGCGACTGACGGAAATGCAGTACGACCGTAACGATTTCGAGTTTCGCCGCGGTGTTTTCCGCGTGCGCGGTGACGTGGTCGATGTCTTCCCCGCAGAGAACTCGGAAGTCGCGCTGCGCATTGCGCTGTTCGATGACGATGTCGAGACGCTGACGCTGTTCGACCCGCTCACCGGCCATCTGCTGCAGAAGGTGCCGCGCTATACCGTCTATCCGTCCAGCCATTATGTTACGCCGCGCAGCACGACGCTGCGGGCGATAGAGGCAATCAAGGAAGAACTGCGCGGCCGCATCGAATTCTTCCAGACGACCGGCAAGCTGGTGGAGGCGCAGCGCATAGAGCAGCGCACTCGCTTCGATCTCGAGATGCTCAACGAACTGGGCTTTTGCAAGGGAATCGAGAACTACTCGCGTCACCTTTCCGGCCGCAAGCCGGGCGAACCCCCGCCCACGTTGCTGGATTACCTGCCGCTCAACGCGCTGATGATCATCGACGAGAGCCACGTCACCATTCCCCAACTCGGTGGCATGTATCGGGGCGACCGCGCCAGGAAGGAAAACCTGGTGGACTACGGCTTCCGGCTGCCGAGCGCGCTGGACAACCGGCCTTTGCGTTTCGATGAGTTCGAAAAAATTACGCCCCAGGCCATCTTTGTTTCGGCGACTCCGGCGGAATACGAACGCGAGCATCAGGGGCAGCTTGTCGAGCAGGTGGTCAGGCCCACCGGATTGATCGAGCCGGAAATCGAAGTGAGGCCGGCCGCGACCCAGGTGGACGACTTGCTGTCCCAGATCAGCGAACGCGTCGGACGCAAGGAAAGAGTACTGGTAACGACGTTGACCAAACGCATGGCGGAGGACCTGACCGACTACCTCTCCGAACATGGCGTCAAGGTGCGCTATCTGCATTCGGACATCGAGACCGTGGAAAGGGTCGAGATCATCCGCGATTTGCGTCTGGGCGAGTTCGACGTGCTGGTGGGCATCAACCTGCTGCGCGAAGGGTTGGATATTCCCGAGGTTTCACTGGTGGCGATTCTGGATGCGGACAAAGAAGGCTTCCTGCGCTCGGAGCGCTCGCTGACCCAGACCATCGGGCGCGCCGCGCGGCACTTGAACGGCGCTGCCATCCTGTATGCGGACGCGATGACCAATTCGATGCGTCGCGCCATCGCCGAGACCGACCGCAGACGCCACAAGCAGATTAGCTACAACGCGGCACATGGCATCACGCCGACCGGGGTGTCGAAGGGCATCAAGGATATGATCGACGGCGTCTACGATCCGTCTGTCCGACTGGACCGCAAAGCAGCCGAAAAACTGGCGGCCTACGGCGCGATGAGCGAAAAGGATTTGCTCAGGGAGTTGAAGCGCGTCGAGCGGGAAATGCTCGATAGCGCCAGAAATCTGGAGTTCGAGCGCGCCGCACAATTGCGCGACCAGTTGAAGGGACTGAAAGAACTGGCCTTCGGCGTCGTCGAAATCGACGATGCGCTGACTGCAACCGGCACCGACGGCAAGATCACGCCGATTTCAGCGGCGCGCAAACGCCCATCCGGAAGGCCATGATAAAGAAGCTTGGCCGGTCGCCAAGCTTCCCTCATAACCGACTTCGTCCTGCTGGCTTCGCTGTTACGGTCAGGCCGCGTCGCTGCCGGCCGATCGCTCCTTGCCGGTTTCCACTTGCTGCAACGGTTCTTCCACAATCGCTGGCGGTTGGTAGCGCGGGCGCGGCGTTCTCGCCGGACGCGGCGCTTCCGGCTCCTGATAGCTCGCCGGGCCTTTCGAGCGGGATTCAATCATCACCAGGTCCGAGGGCACGGTGACGGGATCCATCTTGCGGACCGGTGCCATCTGCGGTTGGGGTGCGACGGGCTGGACTTCCGGTTTTGCGAGCACGGGTTCCGGTGCAGCGCGCTGATCGGCAGTCGCGGAGGGAGCGAAGTCGTTGCGAGCGATTTCCACGATCGCATGGTCGCGCATGACGGACTGTGCAACGACGGATGGTTCCGCGGCGCGCTGCTCCGCGACGTGTTCTGCCACGTGTTCCGTCACTTGTCCCGCTGCGGGCTGTTCCACGACCGGCCGTTCCATGGCGGGATGTTGGGCGGTAATCGGCTGCAAATCTTCTTGCGCACCGGCGACCGGCGCCTGCTCGCGTTCACGCGGTGACCGAGAGGGCCCGTTTCCGGATTGTGTCCGGTTGGGATGCTCGCTGCGCGTCTGCTGGTTTGGATTGTCCTGATGCTCCGTCGGCCTGTCGCGGCGCCCGCGACCACGGCGGCGGCCGCGACCTTCCTCGCGAGCACCCTCCGTGGGACGATCACCGGGTTGGCGTTGTTCCACGGCGGCCAGGGTCGGATCCTGACGCGGTGGCTGCGGCGTTTGCCGCTGACGATCCTGCGGCTTGCGTTCGCCCGGTTCGGAATTGCGGTTGCGACCCTGATCCCGACGGCTGTCCGCGTCTTGGCGCGGGCCCCTGCGCTGATCGTCGCGATTGGTACCCTCGCCGCGGCCCTCCGGACGGCCGTGCCGATGCTCGCCGCGCTCCGAATCACGCCGCCGCTGCGGGTTGCGCGGCCGGGCTTTCACCGGCTCGGGTTTGGCCTCCGGCTTGCGCGTGAGCCAGCTGAATATTTTATCCAGGATGGAGGGTCTTATTTCTTCGCGCGGCGCTACCATGGGCGCTGGCTGGGCCGGTGTAATACCCTGCACGGCGGCTTGCGGGCGCTGCGCCTCCGGCTTCTGAACGGCAGTGGAGGGCGCCGCAGCTTCGGCCGGAATATCGGCCATCTTGTAGCTGGGCAGAACGATATCGTTCTGGTTCAGTTCGTCGTGCCGCAACCGCGTGACCGTGTAGCTGGGAGTCTCCAGGCTCACATTCGGAATCAGCAATACGTTGACCTTCAGCCGGGTTTCGATCGAGTGGAATTCGTTGCGCTTCTCGTTGAGCAGGTAGGTTGCGACATCGATCGGCACCTGCGCATGTACCGCAGCCGTGCCGTCCTTCATCGCTTCTTCCTGGAGGATGCGCAGGATGTGCAGCGCCGAGGATTCTATCGAGCGTATGTGTCCGGTGCCATGGCAGCGCGGGCAGGCGATGTGGCTGGTTTCGCCCAGAGAAGTTTGCAGGCGCTGGCGCGACAGTTCCAGCAATCCGAAGCGGGAGATTTTCCCGGTTTGCACCCGCGCGCGATCGTATCGCAGGGCATCGCGCAAACGGTTCTCGACATCCCGCTGATTGCGTGCAGCCTCCATATCGATGAAATCGATAACGACCAGGCCGCCCAAGTCCCGTAGCCGCAACTGGCGAGCGATTTCGTCGGCGGCCTCCAGATTGGTGCGGGTTGCGGTCTCCTCGATATCCGCACCACGGGTTGCGCGCGCCGAGTTCACATCAATCGTCACCATGGCTTCCGTGTGATCGATCACGACCGCACCGCCGGAAGGCAGAGGCACCTGGCGCGAATAAGCCGTTTCGATCTGGTGCTCGATCTGGAACCTGGAGAACAGCGGAACGTCGTCCTTGTACAACTTGACCCGGCTCACGTTCAGCGGCATAACATGACCCATGAACTGCCGGGCCTGTTCGTAGATGGCTTCGGTATCGATTAAGATCATCCTTCTGCGTGACAAAAAGGAGTCGTCCGAAGAGATCGCGGCGGCGGCTCGCGTGATGCGTGCCCATTGCCGGCGGTTATCGC
>JANOGH010000357.1:0-9608 GCA_031414075.1 Betaproteobacteria bacterium
CACTTCTTTCGCCAAAGATTTGCTGAATCCGACGACGCCGGCCTTGGCTGCGGCGTAGTTGACTTGACCGGCATTGCCCATGGATCCGACGACCGACGTAATGTTGATGATGCGCCCGAAGCGCGCTTTCATCATCGATCGGATGACGAGCTTACTCAAGCGGAATACCGACTTCAGATTGGTCTCCATGATCTCGTCCCATTCTGCGTCTTTCATGCGCAACAGCAGGTTGTCCCTGGTAATGCCGGCATTGTTTACCAGAACAGCGACAGGGCCATACTCGGATTCGATCTTGCCAAGAACAGCTGTCGTCTCCACGGGATCGTTCACATTGAGCTTGAATCCAGCCCCTTTCACACCTTCGCTGCGAAAGTATTCGGATATCCCTGCGGCGCCGGCGTCGCTCGTGGCAGTGCCCGCGACCGTTGCACCCGCTTTGCCCAGAGCCACGGCAATGGCCCGTCCTATCCCCCTGCTGGCTCCGGTCACCAGCGCGACTTTTCCTTCCAGCATCGATCCTCTCATCACGTCAACGCCTTCAATGCGTCTCTGAAAGCCGGTTCGTCGCTGAACGAAAACGCTTGCGTTTCGGGCGCAATCCGTTTGTTCAGTCTGGCCAGCACTTTGCCAGGCCCGCATTCCACGATATGAGTCGCCCCGGTCAATGCGATGGCACGCACGGTATCGACCCAACGCACTGGCTGACACAACTGACGCACCAGGGCATCGCGAACAGCATCGGCCGAGTCCGCGATCTTGACGTCGGCGTTGTGCAAGACCGGAGCAACGCAAACACCGATCTTCACCGCCACGAGGCGTTCGCGCATGCGTTCGGCGGCTGGTTGCATCAGGCTGCAATGCGACGGCACGCTCATCAACAGCATGACCGCGTGTTTCGCGCCTTTGCCTTTGGCAATTGCCATCGCACGTTCCACCGCCGCTTTGTTGCCGGCAATCACGACCTGGGCTGGGGAATTGTAATTGGCCGCTTCGACGACTTCGTTCGGGCCGGCGGCCTCCTGGCAGGCCGCCCGCACCAAGTCATCTTCGAGTCCCAGTATCGCCGCTATCGCGCCGATGCCCTTGGGCACCGCCTCCTGCATGGCCTGTGCCCGAAAACGCACGAGTGTAACCGCGTCGGCAAAACCGATCGCGCCGCCTGCAACCAGGGCAGTATATTCGCCCAGGCTATGTCCGGCATAGATCACGGGCCGAATGCCGTTCTCTGCGTTCCACGCGCGGAGAAGCGCAATGCCAGCCGTCAGCATTGCCGGCTGTGTATTGAGGGTGAGATTGAGTTCGTCTGCCGGCCCCTCCTCCACGAGCTTCCACATGTCCTGGCCGATTGCGTCGGACGCTTCCGAAAAAGTATCGCGCACGCAGGGGAGTTGGGCGAAAGACTGCATCATGCCCACCGATTGCGAGCCTTGCCCTGGGAAAACGAATGCAATGTTCATGGCATCTCGTCTACCAGCGCAGCAGCACTGCGCCCCAGGTGAAGCCTCCGCCCACGGCCTCCAGCAGCAGCGTGTGTCCAGGATGAATGCGGCCGTCGTTCACCGCCTCGTCCAGCGCAAGCGGAATGGATGCTGCCGACGTGTTGCCGTGGTGGCCGACTGTTGCGATCAGCTTTTCCTTTGGCAGGCCAAGTTTTTTCGCCGTCGCCTCCATGATTCTGATGTTGGCCTGATGCGGAACGAACCAATCGAGATCCGACACCGTCACCCCGGCGGCCTCCAGCACTTCGTTGGCTCCTTCTTCGAATACGCGCACCGCAAACTTGAATACGGAACCGCCATCCATGTGAACGAACGGCGAACCCCACACCTTCCCGCCGCTCACGCTGCCGGGTACACACAGCATATCCTTGTAACTGCCATCCGCATGCAGCCTGGAAGCAAGAATTCCAGGCCTTTCGCTCGCGGAAACGACCACCGCACCAGCGCCGTCGCCGAACAAAATGCAGGTGCCGCGATCGTTCCAGTCGAGGATCCGCGAGTACACCTCGGTCCCGACAACCAGGGCATGTTTGGCCTGCCCGGAACGGATGAATAGATCGGCGATCGTAAGCGCATAGACAAATCCACTGCAGACGGCCTGCACGTCGAAGGCTGGACAGCCGGCAACACCCAGCTTCGATTGCAGAATGCATGCGGTGCTCGGAAATATGATGTCCGGCGTCGTCGTGGCGACAATGATGAGATCAATGGCGGCGGCGTCCACTCCCGCTGACTGCAAGGCCCTTTGCGCCGCAGGCAAGGCCAGATCGCTCGCCAATTGTCCTTCCGCAGCAACGTGCCGGCTGCGGATACCGGTGCGGCTTCGAATCCACTCATCGGAAGTGTCGACAGTGCGCGCCAGATCGTCGTTGGTCACGATTTTTTCCGGAAGGTAGCTGCCGGTGCCGACTATGCGCGCGAACATCACGCTGCTTTCTGGTGAATGGTGGACATGCGATCACTGATGCCGCGAAGTATGTCGTTTCGCGCTTCCTCGTAGGCGCGCTGGATCGCGAAACGGAAACCGAAGCTGTCCGCCGAGCCGTGGCTCTTGACCACGATGCCTTTCAGGCCAAGCAGGCTGGCGCCATTGTAGCGCCTGTGATCGACGCGCCGGCGAAAGGCGTTGATGACCGGCAATGCCATCGCCCCCGAAATCCGCGTGAACAAATTGCGTCCGAATTCCTCGCGCAGATAAGCCGCGAGCATCTGCGCCAATCCTTCGGAAGTCTTGAGCGCGACGTTGCCGACAAAACCGTCGCACACGATTACATCGTTTGTTCCCTTGTAAATATCAGTGCCTTCTACGTTTCCGTAGAAGTTGAGTCCGCTGTCGCGCAGCAACTCGGCGGCTTGTTTGACGACCTCGTTGCCTTTGATCTCCTCTTCCCCGATATTGAGCAATCCGATGGAAGGTCTGTCGATATGATCGACCGCGCTGATCAGGGACGATCCCATCACCGCGAACTGAAGCAGGTGATGGGCCGTGCAATCGACATTGGCGCCCAGATCAAGCACGCAGGTGTGGCCACGCAGAGTAGGCAGGAAAGAAGCGATTGCGGGACGGTCGATGCCGGGCAGCATCTTCAGCACAAAGCGCGAGATCGCCATCAGGGCGCCGGTATTGCCGGCGCTGACACAGGCGTCGGCATCCTGGTTCTTCACCGCATCGATGGCGATACGCATCGAAGACTCGCGCTTGCCGCGTAATGCAGATGCGGGCGCCTCACTCATGGCAACGACTTCGGGCGCTGGTCTGATATGGATTCGGTCGCCAATCCGGGCTCCTTTTCGCTTGAGCTCGGATTCGACGACTTCGGGCAAACCGACGAGGAGGACTCGAGCGTCCTCGATCTCGTCGACAAACGACAGGGCGGCGGGAACCGTCACGTGCACGCCGTGATCGCCACCCATGCAGTCAATGGCTACGGTAATCAATGTGATCGGATCATGCCTTTGAACTGCGCCATCGGGCAGCCCAAAGCCGGCGAGCTGCTAGTCGCCCTTGGACTTGACGACTTTCTTGCCGCGATAGAAACCGTTTGGGCTGATGTGGTGACGCAGGTGCGTTTCGCCGGTTGTCGGTTCCACCGCCAGCGGCGAATTGGTCAGGAAATCGTGCGACCGGTGCATGCCGCGCTTGGATGCTGATTTCTTGTTTTGCTGAACTGCCATGACTTGCTCCTTAAGTTCGAATCTGTTTATTGCCGCTTCAGCACTGCCAACGAATTGAAGGGCGATTTCTTTCCGCCCTCGTCCCCTGCCAAAATGGGTGAAGAACACGCGCCGGGATGATGCCCCGCAACCATCGGCAGACAAAGGATGGCTTCGTCTTCGATAAACACCGCCACATCGAGCTTGGCGTCAGCATGAATCCGTTCCACGTCGCCCGGTTCTTCGGCCGGATCACCGAGCGCCTGTGCCTCGGGAACCAGTTCGAAATTGCGATCCGACTGCAGGCTGAATTCTACCGGGCCCAGGCAGCGTTGGCAGGTCAGCAGCAGCTCGGCGGCAATACCGAGCCGCAATGACGCAATGCCGTCCTGGCTTACTGCCCCAGCCAGGCTGTACGTGATTTCGCCGGACTGGTCGAATAACGCATCGCGCAACCGCGGCAGGTCGGCAATCGCCACCGCTCCGCGCAGTTCACTTGCATCGCGCGCAAATGCCACGCTGTCGACGGCGACCCGATCCCACATAGGCCGCGCATAATAGTGGTTTTGGATTACCCTGTCAAAACAAAATGTCTCCAACAAACAGTGGCCTAACACTGGTTCTCGCCTCCACGTCGCGCTATCGCCGCGCGCTGCTCGAAAGGTTGAAACTGCCGTTCAAAATGGTCTCGCCAGATGTGGATGAAACGCCGCATTCCGCAGAGCCACCGGCAATGACCGCCGGGCGGCTGGCGCTGGCCAAAGCTCAGGCGGTGCACGCGCGATTTCCGCGCGCACTGATCATCGGTTCCGACCAGGTTGCGTTTTGTGAAGGCGAGAGGCTGGACAAACCCGGAGATCACGCCGGCGCGGTTCGGCAGTTGCGCCACGCCAGTGGAAAGTCGGTCAGCTTCATCACCGCCATCGCGCTGGTGAATACGACCAGCGGACGAACGCAGACAAAGCTCGTCCCCACCGAAGTCAGGTTTCGAAAACTCAGCGACCGCGAAATCGAGCGCTACCTCCAGGCCGAGCCGGCTTACGATTGCGCCGGCAGCGCCAAGGCTGAAGGTCTTGGAATAGCGCTGGTCGACAGCATCGAGTCTGCCGATCCCACGGCATTGATCGGTCTACCATTGATCGCTCTGTCCGAGATGCTCAGGAACGAGAACGTATCCGTTCCATAATGCGCGCGCTGGCGACTGCGCAATGACATGCAGAATAGAAAATTGTTCTTGATTCCGGTCGGTTTGGCTCCGGACCATTCTGACGAGTGGGTCGGGGCGCGCCTGCGCAACGCCGTGCTGCCATTGCGCCGGTTTGTGGTCGAGCATCCCAAAACGGCCCGCCACTTTCTGAAGGCTCTGGGTTTGCCCCTGCAGGAACTCGCATTCGAAGTGCTCGACGAGCACTCGAAAGCAGAGGATCTTGAGCGGCTCGCCCGCTGGCTGGAGTCAGGCGGTGACGTCGGATTGCTTTCGGAGGCCGGCTGTCCCGCGATAGCGGACCCTGGCGCCAGTCTCGTCAATTGTGCCCATCGGCTTGGCATGCAAGTCGTACCGCTGGTCGGACCATCGTCCATCGTGCTGGCGCTCATGGGCTCCGGCCTGAATGGCCAGCGTTTCGCCTTCAATGGCTATCTGCCGCAAGCGGCCGCGGAACGCGACGCACGTATACGCGATCTGGAGGAAAGATCACGCAAGCTCGATCAGACTGAGATCTTCATCGAAGCGCCCTACCGTAACGACCCGTTATTCAAGGCTATTGCCGCGAACTGCAGGCCCGAGACCATGCTCAGCCTGGCGATCGACCTGACCAGCGCAACGGAAGAAATCCGGGCGAAAAGCATAGCTGAGTGGCGACGAACCGCGCCACCGCAACTCCATAAGCGACCTACGGTATTCCTGCTCCTGGCGGATAACTCGCGTTTAGCGAATCGGCGTCGCGGAACCGGCAACGCGCATTAGGGCTTCAGCCAACGCCGCGCCGAAGCGCTTGGCGAAACGTTCGGCAATATTCTCACGCGGCGTGAAGTCGACGATCTTTTCCGCCTTGATGATTTCGCGGGCCACGTAGTCGACGCTGCCCAGCGCGTCTGCCAGGCCGAGTTCTATGCTTTTCTGCCCAGTCCAGACCAGCCCGGAGTAGGTATCCGCACCTTCCTTCAGGCGCTTGCCTCGTCCCTGGCGCACCACTTCGATGAATTGCTCGTGGATTTCGCGCAACATCTTCTGGGCGTAGTCCCGCTGCGCGGCATTCATCGGTGAAAACGGATCAAGGAAGCCTTTGTTATCGCCCGCGCTCAACAACCTGCGCTCAACGCCGAGCTTTTCCATGGTTCCGGTAAAACCGAATCCGTCCATCAGCACACCGATCGAGCCAACGATGCTGGCGCGATCGACATAAATCTGGTCCGCTGCCACTGCAACGTAATAACCGCCGGAGGCGCAAACGTCCTCCACCACTGCATAAAGCGGTATTTGCGGATACTGTCGCCGCAGCCTGTGTATTTCGCCGTTGATGGTGCCGGCCTGTACCGGGCTTCCTCCCGGACTGTTTATTCTGAGGATGACGCCCTTGGTGCCCTTACTCTCGAAGGCGTCATGGAGTCCCTGAGTGATGACATCGGCGCTGGCGTGCGTATCGGCAGCAATGACACCGTTGAGTTCGACCAGCGCGGTATGGTCACCGGGCAGCGTCTCCCTTCCGCCCAGCCATCCAACAGCGATGAAAAGCAAAGCGAACAGATAAAGAAAGGTCAGCGTCTTGAAGAGAATGCCCCAGTTGCGCGACTTTCGTTGTTCGTCGAGCGCCGAACGGGCCAGTTTCTCGATGACCTTGCGCTCCCAGTTTTCCTTTTCACCGCCGGGTTGCATTTCAGACATGAACCGTTTCCTCGCTATCCAACAGGTAAACGCTGCCGTCGTGTTCCGCCACGGCGAGCTTGGTCAGGCGCTGTCCTTTGCAGGGTCCGCCGATGCAATACCCGGTTTCCGGAACATAGGCCGCGCCGTGCGTGCCACAAACCAAGTATAGACCGGCCACGTCGAAGAACTTACCGGGCTGTGCGTCCAGTTCGACGCGGACGTGCGCGCAGCGGTTCAGATAGCCCTGTACTTTGCCGCGATAGCGCACGACGAATGCCGGCAACGGGCCTTGCGCTGACTCGACGCTGAAACGCACGCCGGTGCCGCGCTCCGGCAAGTCTTGCGACGCGCAGATCAGCCGTTGTGCTTCAGCCATTGTATCAACTGTTCGAAACTGCCTACGCAGCCGAGAGGCTTCATGCCTTGCAGGTCGTTGAGCACGTGCGCACCGTAACTGACGGCGACCGCGGCGACGCCGGCGCTTTGCGCCATCTGCAGATCATGGGTCGTGTCCCCGATCATCAAGGTGCGATCCGGCGCCGTGCCGAGCATTTCCATGACCGCCTGCAGCATTTCCGGATGTGGTTTCGGGAACCCTTCATCGGCGCAACGCGAGGCATGGAAGTAGGGCCCCAGCCCGGTCGCCTGCAACGACCGGTCCAGCCCACTCCTGCTTTTTCCCGTTGCAACCGCCATCAGATAGCCTTCCAGGTTCAATGCAGGAATGCCGGCGGCCACGGCCGGAAACAGCCCCACATCCTGATCGCCGGCGAGGAAATGAACACGATACCGGTCTGCTACTTCTCGGTAGCGATTGCGGTCCAATCCGGGATGCAGATACATCATGGCGTCCTGCAGGCCCAACCCGATTACATGGCGCGCCGCCGCGTTGGACGGCACGGGAAGGCCGAGATCCCGAAACGCCTCCTGCAAGGCCGCGGCGATGTGAGCGGCTGAATCCATCAGCGTGCCGTCCCAGTCGAATACCAGCAAATCGAAGCGTTTCACCATCACGCGTCCTTCGCGCCGGCAGCGCCCCGCACGGTCTGCAGGAAACGCTCCAGCTCGGCAGCGAGCGGCGCCTCGATGCGCACGATCTGTTCACTGCGTGGATGACTGAATTCGAGGCTTGCGGCATGCAGGAACATGCGCTTGAGTCCCAGCTTTACCAGGCGCTTGTTGGCGTCGAAATCGCCGTATTTGTCGTCGCCGGCGATCGGATAGCCGATATGGGCCAGATGGACCCGGATCTGATGCGTTCGCCCGGTCTTGAGCTCTGCATCCAGAAGACTGTAGCCGGACAAATTTCGAACCAGCCGGAACACAGTATGCGCCTGCTGGCCCTCCTCGTTGACGACCACCCTGCGCTCCCCTGACGAGGAGACGTACTTGTGCAGAGCCGCCTTGACATTGCGTTTCGCATCCTTCCATTCCCCGAACACCAGCGCCAGGTAATGCTTGCGCACGGCACCATCGCGCAACTGCGCATGCAATCCGGTCAGCGCTGTACGTTTCTTCGCCAGTAGCAAAACACCGGATGTATCCCGATCCAGCCGGTGCACCAGTTCCAGGAAGCGCTGGCCCGGACGGGCGACACGCAATTGCTCGATGACACCGCTCGAGATGCCGCTGCCGCCGTGCACGGCAACGCCACTGGGTTTGTCGACCACCAGCAGATCCTCGTCCTCGAACAGGACTGCGCCTGAAAACAGGGCGCCGGACCCGAGGGTCCCGGCTCGGGCCGGCTTCACACCGGTGCGTAGCGGAGGCAGCCGGACCTTGTCGCCACTCTGCAGCCGGTAGGAGGCTTGGACACGCCGGCTGTTGACCCTCACCTCGCCACTTCGCAGGATGCGGTAAATGTGGCTCTTGGGCACCCCTTTAAGGATTTTTTGCAGATAGTTATCGATACGTTGATCCTCTGACGATTCATCGACTTCCAGCCAACTTGCAGAGTCTTTGCTTAAGCTATTCATTTTCCTTATACTATTCAAACGAACGGGCAATCAGTGCGGATTGTGCGGTCGAGCCAAGCGCGGTGCACCGCCGCAGTTCGGGCTCCCGTCAATTCGCCGCCGTCGAGAGTGGTTAAGTTCGCTCACCCGAAAAAGTAGCGATGGTAATTGATGATTTGCGCGCTCGCAGCATTCCAGTGGATTCCACAGTCCTGCTCAGTGCAGGATGAAAAACAGACAAACCTCAGGGCCAGACAAGCTATCGTCCTCTTCCACCCATGAATTATCCGACGACGGAAAGCCAATAAGCCTCGCGCCGTAACGGCGCCGCAAGGTTTGTCCTCCCCGTGAAAAGTGAGCGCGGGAGAACAAAAAATGAAGCGCATGTTGTTTAACGCGACCCAGACGGAAGAATTGCGTGTCGCGATTGTCGATGGCCAGAAGCTGATCGACCTCGATATAGAAACAGCCGGAAAAGAGCAACGCAAGAGCAATATCTACAAGGGTGTCATCACCCGTATTGAACCCAGCCTCGAAGCCGCATTCGTAGATTACGGCAACGAACGGCACGGGTTTCTGCCATTCAAGGAAGTCAGCCGCTCGTTTTTCCAGAACCCGGACGCCGATCCCGCCCGGGTCAGCATCAAGGAAGCCCTGCGCGAAGGCCAGGAGCTCATCGTCCAGGTCGACAAGGACGAGCGCGGCAGCAAGGGTGCGGCACTGACCACGTTCATCAGCCTTGCGGGCCGTTACATCGTTCTGATGCCTAACAACCCGCGCGGCGGCGGCGTATCGCGGCGTGTCGAGGGCGAAGACCGCAATGAACTGCGCGATACGATTTCCCAGCTCGAAGTCCCCCCCGGCATGAGCATCATCGCCCGCACCGCGGGCATCGGCCGTTCGGTCGAGGAACTTAACTGGGATCTGAGCTACCTGATGCAGTTGTGGAATGCCATCGAAACGGCCGCCAAGCAGCAGAGCGGCGCATACCTGATCTACCAGGAAGGCAGCCTGGTCATTCGCGCGATCCGCGACTATTTTCACCAGGAAATCGGCGAGATCTTAATCGATACCGAAGCCATCTACGAACAGGCCCGGCAGTTCATGGGTCATGTTATGCCGCTGAACGTGAGC
>JANOGH010000358.1:0-3691 GCA_031414075.1 Betaproteobacteria bacterium
GCCGCTGGACACCGACAAGTACTTCATCATCTGCACGGATGAGTTGGCAAACACGCAGACCACGTTTGAGCATTCGACCAGCCCGACCAACAGCGGGCTGAAAATGAATTTTCCGGCGTACAACGGACGGGACAGGGTGAAAGCCAAGTACAAGTTGGTTACGGAAGCGCTCGGCATCCCTCACCTGCTGGCCGTGACAGGCATATCTAAGGGAGCCGAGGAAAGCGTGCAGTTCGCAGTGAGCTACGCGGACTTCATGGATGGCATCTTTCCGATTGTGGGAGGAGCAATTTGGGGCACGCAGGGATATTTCTACGGGTCGCTGATGGTGTCGATCATAGAGGCCTGCAGGGGATGGGACGGCGGCGACTACGACGAGAACCCCAAGCAATGCGCATCCAACGCGCTCTCCGTGCTGGTTCCTTACTTCTATACGCGGGAGTGGTGGGATCAATACATCGACACGCCCGAGGCCTACACGAAATGGCGAAACACCTGGGGTGACTAGTACCTCGACATCCAGGACGCACGCGATCTCTACTATAGCGCCATGGCCAATGCTCGAGGCTGGGTGGGCGACACACGGGGCTTCGACGGTGACCTCAACGCGGCGCTGCATTCGATCAAGGCGAAGACCCTGTTTATCTACAACCCTCGCGACCAGTTCCATCTGCCGCACCATATCGAGAGCCAAGTGAAGGCGATTCCCAATGCGCGCGCGGTGTCGATCGATTCGGTCGCCGGCCATCTGATCTGCTGCAACGCCGATCCTCAGGCGACAAGGGTGATGGGAGAGGCAATCAGAGGATTCCTGCAGGAGCTGAGCGCGCAACGGAAAGCAGCAAGGTGAGTTACCAGGGCGGACGGCGCGCGCATCTATTAGGAGGAACCGAAATGCACGGATCACACATGCTTGACCTTGGCCGTCGCAAGTTTCTGAAGCGTACCTCCACGATCGGCGCAGCGGGTTTCCTCGGGGCCTACCACCTTCCGGCCGCTGCCGAGCCCCCTCTTGAAACGACGAAGATTCGCTTCGTCCATACGCCGTCGATTTGCGCCGCGCCGCAGTACCTCGCCGAAGAGCTCCTGCGCCTGGAAGGGTTCACCGACGTGGAATACCTTCCGATGGGAGCGAGAAATGGCCCGTACGCCGTCGCCGAAGGTCGAGCAGACCTGACGATGTGGGATGCACCGGGCCTGATGCTTCATCTGGATGCCGGCAAGCCGCTCGTGGTGCTCGCCGGCGTTCATTCAGGTTGCTACGAGCTGTTCGGCAACGATCGCGTGCACGCGATCCGGGACCTCAAGGGCAAGACCGTAGCCATCCAGTATTTCGGGGGCGGCGACCATGTCATGCTCTCGAGCATGCTGGCTTATGTGGGGATGAATCCGCAGCAGGACGTCAAGTGGATCGCCGGCGAGAACCTCATGGACGGGATGGCTCTGTTCGTCGACGGCAAGGCCGACGCATTCCTCGGATTCGGCCAGCAGCCTCCGGAGCTGCGCGCGAAGAAGATCGGCCACGTGATCGTCAACACCGCGCAGGACCGGCCTTGGTCCCAGTACTTCTGCTGCGTGGTCGCCGCGAACCGGGACTTCGTCCAGCGCAACCCGGTCGCGACCAAGCGGGTGCTACGCGCGATACTCAGGGCAGCCGACATCTGTGCCGCCGATCCCCAACGGGCGGCCCGCTTTCTCTCGGACAAGCTCTACGAGCCGCGCTTCCAGATCGGGCTGGCGGTGATGAAGAGCGCGGTGTACAACCGCTGGCGCGAGGCCGATCCCGAGGACACCATTCGCTTCCACGCCCTGCGTCTGCACGAGGTCGGGATGATCAAGTCCGATCCGAAGAAGCTCATCGCCCAAGGCACCGACTGGCGGTTTTTGAATGAGCTGAAGCGGGAGTTGAAGGCGTGAAAGGAGGGTTGCGATGAGTGTGAGCCGGATGCTGTTCTGGGCGATTGCAGCGTTGCTGCTAGGGCACGGATTCATCGCGTCTGCCCATTGGCCCGGCCAGCCACCGCACCAAATGGCGTACCTCGGCGATCTCCAGCTCGAAAATGGCGGAGTGATCAAGAATCTCAGGATCTCCTATGTCACTCACGGCAAGCTCAATGCCGCCAAGGACAATGCCATCCTGGCGTTACATGGCTTTGCCGCGAACCACCACTGGGCGGATCATCTGATCGGACCGGGCATGCCGCTCGACACCCACAAGTACTTCGTCATCTGCCCCGACGAGCTGGGAAGTCCGCAGACGACCTTCGAGCATTCGACCAGCCCCACCAACAGCGGGCTAAAGATGAACTTCCCGCAGTACAACGCAAGAGACAGGGTGAAGACCCAGCACTTGCTGGTCACGCAGGCCTTGGAAATCCCCCATCTGCTTGCCATCACCGGCCTTTCCTCGGGAGCGGACGATAGCGTGCAAATGGCGGTCAGCTATCCGGGGTTCATGGACAGCATCTTCCCGATGTCGGGCGGGGGTCTGTACACGACCCAAGCGTTCTCCTTCGGACCCCTCATGCTGTCGATTCTCGAGTCCTGCTCCGGATGGAATGGCGGCAACTACGACGAGAATCCCAAGCCGTGCGCTTCTAACTCCCTCTCCGTCTACATTGCGTTCCTCTTCACCCGAGAGTGGTGGGAACAATACATCGACGCGCCCGAGGCGTATACGAAGTGGCGCAACACGCAAGGCGAGTACTACTTCGACATCCAGGATGCACGCGACCTCTACTATCGGGAGATGGCAGATTGGCGTGGGTGGGTCGGGGACACGCCGGGATTCAACGGCGACTTGAGTGCGATTCTGGGCTCGATCATAGCCAAGACGTTATTTCTCTCCAACCCTCGTGACCAGTTTGTACCCAAGTCGTACTTCGAAACAATGATCAACGCGATTCCCGGTGCACAAGTGGTGTGGATCGATTCGATCGCTGGCCACATGATGGCTGCCAACGCGGACCCGAATGCGACGCGAGTGCTGGGTGATGCCATCAAAACATTTTTGCAGGAGTTGAGCGCGCAGCGGAAGACCGGAAAGTGATATGCGGAAGCGCAACCGGAGTGCCCGACCAGGAGGAAGCGATATGAACGCATCCAGAAGGTTTGAGCTTGGCCGACGTGAGTTTCTCAGGCACACCTCGGCGCTGGGCGCAGCTAGCCTGCTCGGGCTGCATTACCGTTCGGCGGCCGCCGAGCCACCGCCCGAGACGACCCGAATTCGCTTTGTGCATGCGCCGTTCATCTGCATTGCGCCACAGTACCTCGCCGAAGAGTTTCTTCCCATGGAGGGGTTCACGGAATGGGAACACCTGCCGTTGGGGAGCAGAACGGCCGTCGAAGCGCTCGCCGAGGGTAAGGCGGATATCGCCATGTGGAATGCCCCTGAACTGCTGCCCCATCTGGACGCCGGTAGATCGATCGTGGTGCTTGCCGGGGTGCACGGCGGTTGCTACCAACTATTCGGCAGCGAACGCGTACGAGCGATTCGGGACCTCAAGGGGAAGACGGCCGCGATCCACTACTTCGGGAGCGGAGACCACATTCTGCTCTCGACAATGTTGGCGTATGTCGGCATCAACCCGCAGCAGGAGGTCACATGGATCACTGGTAAGGACTTGCGCAACGCAATGGATCTGTTCGTTGACGGCAAGGCCGACGCCTTCGTCGGCTATGCTCAGGAGCC
>JANOGH010000359.1:0-4411 GCA_031414075.1 Betaproteobacteria bacterium
CCGCGACGAGGTGCTGGCGGAATCGGGCGATCAGGCTCGGTACGTGTGCATGCCTGTTGTCGAATTCGTCCACTTTAATCAGCGCTGCCCGATATCGTGACTTCTGCTGCCTCCTCCGGCGAAGGCCTGCTCGATGGCTTCACCGTCATCGACTTCACCCGCGTCCTCGCGGGACCTTATTGCACGCGCTTGCTCGCCGATCTCGGCGCGCGTGTCATCAAGATCGAACGTCCGGGCGAGGGCGACGAGATTCGTTATACCGCCCTCCAGCTCGACGCCGCGCGCACCGACCAGAGCAGCTACTACGCGCGCCTGAACAGCGGCAAGGAGGGTATTGCGATCAACCTCTCGCGCCCGGAAGCCAGAGACATCGTCTTCGATCTGGTGCGGACCGCGGACATCGTTGTGGAGAATTTTTCACCGGGTGTGATGGCACGCTACGGCCTGGACGCGGCAACACTGCGTTCCGAATTTCCCAAACTGGTGTATTGCTCGATTTCCGGATTTGGTCAGACCGGCCCGCTCAGTTCCATGCAGGCCTACGCGCATCTGATCAATGCGATCTCCGGCATGATGGATCTCGACCGCGGGGGAGAGGCGCAGCCGCGGGTTTCCTATCTGCAGGCCGCGGACGTGCTTGCCGGCACGCATGCCTTCGGCGCCATCTGTGCGGCGCTGCTGCGGCGGTCCCGCACGGGGCTGGGCGCGTCGCTCGATATTTCCATGCTCGAGTGCCTCATTGCGGCCGACGATATTACCTACGGATCGCTGCTCAATGGCGGCTTGGTCGAACGCCGGCCGCGCGTGGGCATGATGGTGCACGCGATCGGCGCGCGCCATATCGCGCTGCAAACCGCGGGTGCGCCGCACCTGTGGTCGAGACTGGTTGCGCTGGTCGGTAAACCGGAACTGGCAAGCGATCCGCGTTTCTCGACCCCCCAGGCGCGACGCGATAACTGGGCCGCGTTGCAGCAGGTGTATCGCGACTGGCTGGATGGGTACAAGAGCGCGGACGCGGCCATCGCCGCGTTGTCCGCCGCTCGCGTGCCGGTGGTCCCCATGCTGTCGCCGGAAGAGGTTGTCGAACATCCGCAACTGGTGTCGCGAGAAGCGTTTCCGGAAGTCGCGCACCCTGGTTGCGGCAGCATCCGCGTCACCGCCACCCCGTTTTTCGTCGACGGCAAGCCCACGCATCCGCGCGGACGGGCGCCGTATCGGATCGGCGAGCACACGCACGATGTTCTCACCACAGTGCTTGGCTATTCCGGTGACAGGATCGAGAGCTTGCGAAAACTCGGCGTCATCGAGATGCCCGATTGACCGCGTTCATCGACAAGACCGCGCATAATTCACCACGGCTAACATGCGGAGAACAACATGAACGATCTGCGCTCGCGGGCATTGTTCGACATTTCCCTTTCCCTGCATCCGATCCAGGAACTGGGGACAACCCCGTTGGGCAAGAGGCGCATCGTGCCTGTTGCAGGCGGGACCTTCAAGGGAGAGCGGCTGAGCGGAATCGCGTTGCCGAATGCGGCGGGAGACTGGATCCTCGTGCGCAACGACGGATCGGTACAGCTCGATGTGCGATTGACACTCAAGACGGATGATGAGGCGCTGATCTACATGCAGTATCGCGGTATCCGTAACAGTTCGCCGGCCGTTGCCGAACGGCTGGCGCGTGGCGAAAAAGTCGATCCCGCGGAGTACTATTTCCGCACGTCGCCGTCTTTCGAGACCGGCAGCGAAAAGTACGCGTGGATCAACAACATTATCTGTATTGCCGTCGGGGAACGCCTGCCATCGAGCGTTCTCTACAAGGTATTCGAGATTCTGTAACCGGTGCGGCCTGATCGAGGCGCTGTTCAGTGCAACCTCGATCCGGGCAAGGACGAGCTACGCGAGACCCAGATTCGGGTCCTCCGCAGCGATGGCCGCAGACGCCCGTCAGACAATCCACTTCAACAGGAGAATTTCATGGCACAGAAGAACAAGGGACCGAGTCAGAACAAGAAAACCACACCTCCCCGGGCAGACAAGGTCGCCAAGGAAAATCAGCGGGAAAAGTCAGAAAAGAAGGAAGTCGCCGGCCGACACAAGAACGACGGGCAAAAGGACCACAAGGGCAGCAGATAGCGGGAAGCCTGGGCGGTTCTGCGATTCTTTTCCCTCGGCTGGTGATCAACCCTGGAGAGTGATAGGCTTTGCTGGGTAAATTGCGAGGAGTAGAGCACATGGAAAAGCCGTACTACGTGCATGCTGTTTGGGATGAGGAAGCGCGAGTCTGGGTCGCATCCAGTGAGGACGTGCCTGGCCTGGCGACCGAATCCGACACGGCAGAGGCCCTCGTCGAAAAACTCAAGTCGCTCATTCCCGAACTTCTGGCGCTCAATGGGCGCACCGACACCAAGCCGGTTGCGTTCGAACTTCTCACGAGACGCTTCGAACTTGCTGCGTGACGCAAAGCTTCACGCCGGAACTGAAGCAACTCCTGCTTGCCGCCGGTTGCCGTTTCGTGCGTGCAGAAAAGTTGATCCCGTATTTCATCCTGTCAATCTTGTTCATCCTGTCCAATTCTGAGAAGCAAAAGAGCATGACAGGATTAACAGGATGGACATGATGAAAACCAAGAGCACAAAGAGGATTGCAGAGGAGATACCGGAGATAGCAGAATAGAATCCTTCCGTTTCGTCTGTTACCTCCTGTTCAACTGCCTGAAGCGGCTTTGCTGATTCGTATCCAAGACAGTTCATGCTCTACGACCTCCTGATCAAAAGCGGTCTCGTCATCGACGGCACCGGCACGCCGGGCCGGCATGCGGATGTCGCCGTCGCGGGCGGGAAGATCGTCGAGGTCGGCCGCGTCGATGGGGCGGCCAGGCAAACCATCGACGCTTCGGACTGCGTTGTCTCGCCGGGATTCATCGATCCGCACACGCATTACGACGCGCAAATCTGCTGGGATGGCGCGGTGACGCCGTCGTCGTGGCACGGCGTGACCAGCGTGGTGATGGGCAACTGCGGCGTGGGCATCGCGCCCTGCCGGCCCGAGACGCGCGAGGTCGCAATGCGCGACCTCGTCAACGTCGAATCCATTCCGTTCGAAGTGCTGTCGAAGGGAATCACCTGGGATTGGGAGACCTTCCCCGAATTCATGGATGCAGCGGCGCGCCGCAAGCCGTCGGTGAACCTCGGCTTCCTCGCACCACTGACACCGTTCCGGCACTACGTCATGGGCGAAGCGTCGATGGAGCGGGCGGCCACGTTGGAGGAAACCGCGAAGATCCGCGCGTTGCTCGCCGGGGCGATGGATGCCGGCGCGTTCGGGTTTTCCAGCACCATCCTCAATCAGCATCTCGGCTTCGGCGGGCGGCCGCTCGCCTGCCGCAACGCCAGCCGCGATGAACTCAAGGCCTATGCGAACGTGCTCAAGGAGAAGAACAAGGGCGCGATCGAAGTGGCGCTCACCCGGCAGATCGCGGTGCTGGAAGAAGAGCAGGCCGAGATGCTCGACTTCCTGCTCGACGAAAGCGGCCGGCCGGTGACTTTCATCGCGCTGTTCGACCGCGACGACATCTCCGAGGCGGTGCGCGATACGCTCAAGCGCGCCGCACCCATGATCGCCAAGGGCGCGCGCCCGCAGACCTCGCCCCTGCCGCTCACCCGCGAGATTGACATGCGCAGCCCGTTCTCGTTTGCGGCCTTCCCATCGTGGAACCGCGTGTTCGTGGACAAATCCAAAGAGGCGCAGAAAGCGGTCTACCGCGACCCGGCCTTCCGCAACCAGTTCCGCGAAGAACTGAAGAACCCGATGGCCTTCGGCAACTGGGAACGCATCACGCTTCACGAAGTGCGTTCGCCGGAACTCAAGCGCTTCGAGGGCATGACCGTGGCGGAGGTCGGCCGCGCGGAAGGCAAGGACGGCGTGGATGCGTTCCTCGATTTGACGCTGGCCGATGACCTCGACCTCGAATTCACCATGACGTCGTTCAACACCCGCGTCGACCGCATGGCCGAACTGCTGAACAACCCCGCGATCCTGATCGGCCTCGGCGACGGCGGCGCGCACGTGGACATGCTGTGCGACTCCGGCTATCCGACCTACCTGCTTGGCACCTGGGTGCGGGAGCGCAGCGTGCTGACGCTGCCCGAAGCGGTGCGCCGGCTCACCTCCGACCCGGCGGATTTCTTCGGCATTCTCGACCGCGGGCGGTTGAAGAGGGGTCTCGCCGCGGACATCGCGATTTTCGATCCCGCGACGGTGGGTTCGTCGAACCGCGGCGAGCGCCGCTACGACCTGCCGGGTGGCGGCAAAAGAATGGTGATGCCTTCGCGCGGGGTGCGGTACACGATCGTGAATGGGGTTACGACTTACGCAGACGGACAACTTGTCGGCGCTTCGGCTGGTCGGG
>JANOGH010000360.1:0-2397 GCA_031414075.1 Betaproteobacteria bacterium
CTATCTCGCCATCGCCATCGATACACCCCTGCGAAGGTTGTTCGACTATCTGCCCCCTCAAGGCCTGGCAGCAGACGAACTGCAGCCTGGGCAGCGGCTATGGGTCCCGTTCGGGCGACGCCGAATCGTCGGCATTCTCATCGCTCATCGGCATGAGACGGACGTGCCGGAACAGAAAATCCGGCGCGCCCATGAGCTCATCGAAGGTGGGCCGGTATTGGACCCCGTGTTGCTGGAGCTGCTGGTATGGGCCGCTGACTATTATCGACACCCGGTGGGTGAAGTACTGGCTGCGGCATTGCCTGTGCCGCTTCGCAAGGGTGCCTCGATTGACTCAAGCGAGCGCAGCTGGCGCCTTACACAGGCGGGTGAGCATGACGCGCTCGCTTCCCTGTCCCCGCGTGCAACGCGCCTGCATGCTTTGGTGACCGCACTGCGCGGCCCCACGGAAGGGCGCGGAATGAATGGGGCGGCTTTGGACGCCTTGACCCCCGGTTGGCGCGATGCGGCGAGGACGTTGATCAAGCGGGGCTGGGTCGAACAGATCGAGCACATCGACGCGGCTACGACGCCAACCAGCGTTACGCGGCAGGAGGGCCCTGCCTTGAGCGCAGCCCAGGAGGCGGCGATTGGCCGAATCGAGAGCCAACTCAACAGCTTTACGACGCTGCTCCTCGATGGCGTCACCGGTAGCGGCAAGACCGAGGTGTACCTGCGCGCCATCGCCACCGTTCTGGCGCAAGGACGGCAGTCCTTGGTGCTGGTGCCGGAAATTGCGCTGACTCCACAACTGACACAACGCTTTGCCGAGCGCTTTGCCACACCGCTCGCCGTACTGCATTCATCCCTGAACGATAGCGAACGTCTCACCGCCTGGCGAAGCGCGCGCAGTGGTGCTGCCGGAATCGTGATTGGTACACGTTCGGCGGTTTTTGTGCCACTCGCACGTCCCGGACTGATCGTTGTGGATGAAGAACACGATCCGTCGTTCAAGCAGCAGGAAGGATTCCGGTACTCTGCGCGTGATCTTGCCATCGCCCGGGCGCAGCGCCATGGCGTTCCAGTCGTTCTCGGATCCGCCACGCCCTCGCTCGAGAGTCTGGCGCGCCTGAAGCGAGGGGGGCGCACCCGCTCTGAGCATCTGGTGCTGCCGCAACGCGCAGGCACCGCAAAGCCGCCACACCTGAGCGTGATTGACCTGCGGCAGCACGCAGCCACCCAGGGATTGTCGACGCCGGCCATGCTCGCTATTCGCCGTCATCTGGACGGTGGCGGCCAGGTGCTGCTGTATCTCAATCGCCGTGGCTATGCGCCTGCGCTGTTCTGCCCCGGTTGTGGATGGTCGGCGCCGTGTCCACGCTGCGACGCGCGCCTGACAGTGCATCGCCGCGAGTCCAGACTCGTCTGCCACCACTGCGCCACCGAGCAGCCCATTCCCGCAACCTGCCCCGTCTGTCTGTCTCCGGCAAAACCTGTGGGTCAGGGCACGGAGCGGATTGAGGAAACCCTGGGCGAGGTCTTTCCAGGCGTACCGATGGTCCGGATCGACCGCGACAACATCCGTCGCAAGGGAGAACTCGACGCCGCCATGAGCCGTATTCACAGCGGCGCGGTGCGTTTGCTCGTTGGGACGCAGATGCTGACGAAAGGCCATCATTTTCCGGACGTGACCCTGGTCATTGTCATGAATGCGGACCAAGGCCTGTTCAGCACCGATTTTCGGGCCAGCGAGCGTTTGGCACAGACCATCATCCAGGTTGCCGGACGAGCAGGTCGCGCGACGCGGCCCGGCGAAGTCCTCATTCAGAGTGAGTATCCGGAGCATCCGCTGCTGCAACAGCTGCTGACGGGTGGTTATCCCGCATTTGCAGACGCTGCCTTGCAGGAACGTGAACTCGCGGGCTGGCCGCCATTCTCGCGGCTGGTGCTGTTGCGCGCCGAAGGGGCGAGTGAACAGCCGCCCATGCGCTTCCTGGAAGCAGCACGTGCAATGGCAAGCTCCTCCTCACAATCACTGACGATCCTGGGCCCGGCCCCCGCTCCAATGCAGCGTCGCGGCGATCGCTTCCGCGCCCAACTGCTCTTGCAGAACGTTACGCCCGGAGCCCTGCAAGCCTTTCTGGCCGCGTGGATCCCGCGCCTTGATGACCTTCCGGAAGCGCGCAAGGTCCGATGGTCCGTGGATGTGGATCCACTGGAACTATTTTAGGGGATAGGGGATAGGGGATAGTGAAGAATCGGATGTGCCTTCTGTAAAGATTTTTACTGTCCCCTATCCCCTGACCCCTATCCCCTTTCTGCTACCTCCTTCTTGCTAGACTTGCCCCCCCTTTTTCCGCCTCCCCAAGGCTCACAATTGAAGCAGCAGATTTCAGATCTCGTTGAAGGCGCCATTGC
>JANOGH010000361.1:0-4671 GCA_031414075.1 Betaproteobacteria bacterium
GTCGGAAGCGATTCTGGCCGCTTCGGCCTGCCGCACGAGCGTGACGGAGACCGTACAGTCGGTTTCTGGAACGCTGCCGGGCCCCGGATTGTGGGGTTGCGAATCGAAGACCGGTACGCAGGTTTCGAAGTACGTGTCCGCCATCCAATCCAACGGCGATGGCGAAGTCCGCGTGATCGTGACTGGCATCAACACCATCTCCAACGGCATGGCGATCATCCTGAAGCCGTATGAGGACGTAGGCGGCACCGCGATTGTCAATGCCACCTCGGCTGGTGCGGCGATTGCCCGCTGGGATTGCGGCCCGGATGCGGGCAACGGCAATGACATCAACAAGTTCCTGCCGGGTTCCTGCCGTGCCGTCTTTGTCTCGACTGGCGGCCACAAGTCGGGTCCGTAATACGGCAGCGCAGTCGGAAACGGATTCACTCTGACTGCTGCAAAAAAAAGGCGCCTTCGGGCGCCTTTTTCTACCTGAAGGTTTGGGAAGGCACAAGCATCTGGCAGTTGATCCGCGCGGGGCTTTTCCTGCAGGGTCCGTGGTGGTCGTGACTACGTGACTATGCGACCGTCAACGGCTCGCGATTCTTGGGCTACCGCTTGTTGAGTCGATTCATCAACCCATCGTTAGATACTGGATGAACTGCGAAGGCGGTGTTCTGACCAACTGATTGGCGACCAGCGTCAGCGTGACTTGCGCCCGCTCCGCGGCGGGGAACTGGACGTCCTTGATGAAAGTTGGACAGGCATCGGCATCGACCCCTATCCGCATGCACCTGCCTCCGGGTCAGCCCTGGGAGGGGGTTTCTCCTTCAGCGGGCGGCGGAGTGGTGCCATCGCCCTCGGCCGGCGTTGCGGCTTTGTCCGATGCCTTGCGCTGGCGCTTTTATTCCTGCTTTTTCTTCTTTGCGATTTCTTTTTGCCGCTTTTCGAATGAATAGTTTGGTTTGGCCAATCTGTCACCTCTCAAAAGTAGTTGAAAATGAACTGCCGACCACCTGCAAACTGAATTATCGCCTTTCTTTGAACTATTTGCGCCTTTTTTGCACCCCTGTTTCGAGGATTTTTAGCGCCCGCCGGACACCTCGATAAAGGCGCCGGTGGTATAGGACGCCTCCTCGGACAGCAGCCAGAGGATGGCGCTGGCAACCTCTTCCGGCCGGCCGCCGCGCTGCATCGGTACGAATGCCTTGACACGGTCGACCCGGTTCGGCTCGCCGCCGCTGGCATGCATGTCGGTATAGATGAACCCCGGCCGCACGGCATTCACGCGGATGCCCTCTTCCGCAACCTCCTTAGCCAGGCCGATGGTCAGCGAATCGACTGCCCCTTTGGAGGCCGCGTAATCGATGTATTCCCCCGGCGAACCGATCTGAGACGCGCGGGATGAGACGTTGACGATGCCGCCTCCCTGGCCACCGTGTCGGGTCGACATGCGCCGCACCGCTTCCCGCGAGCAGATGAATGGTCCGATGACGTTCGTTGCAAATACGCGCTGCAGGCGCGCAACGTCGATCCCGTCCAGCCGCGTCTGCTTTTCGAGAATGCCGGCGTTATTGACCAGCGCGGTCACGGGCCCGAGCTCCCTGTCGACCGTCTCGAACAGGCGCACCATATCCGGCTCGGACGCCACATCGGCGGCCACGGCAATAGCGTGCCTGCCGATCTGCTCGATACTGCGCACGATCCCCTCGGCAGCCTTGCGGCCATGCAGATAGTTCACGCAGACGGTATAGCCGCGTTGCGCGGCAAGCAGCGCTGTCGCCGCGCCGATGCCCCGGCTGCCGCCGGTTACGATCATGATCTTGTTCATCGGGCTCCAGTCATTCGCGTGTGTCGGATCAAATCAATATAGAACAGCGCTAACCGCAGAGGACGCGGAGGACGCAGAGGAGAGAAATACGGGAGCGAAGAACGCCCAATGCGACGAGTTGGTTGGCCTGCAAAAGTCCTTGTCACGCACACGATTCGATTTTCCTTTGCGTCCTAAAAGGGTACTCCACGCTTCGCGAGGATATCCGCGTCCTTAAGGTGAAACACTTACGGCTGAAGCTGCTGCGGTGAGAGTGGTTTTGGTTGTTTGCGATAGCGGAAAACGAGTTGTCATCCGACCCGACCTGCGTGACTCAACTCCAGGGCCTGCGCCAGCAGCGTGTACTTGGTTTCGAGATCCGAACCGAGGTCCCCGGGCCACGTGCCCGCATCAATATAGGCCAGAAACGTCTGCAGCACGGCGGCGAAGTGCTGCTCGTGCGTGGTGCGCAGCGCTTTCGGGATCGTGATACGACACTTCCTGCCGACGGGCTCGACGCCGAGACCGGGAAACCCGGTTTGCATCCTGGCAACAGCATCCGTCAGTGCTTCGGTAAACGCCTTGCCGGCTTCGACCGGGTTGATAGTAAGCATGGTCTGGAATCCCGTCTGCGGGCCCTGATCGACGATCAGATCGGACTTGGCCCCACGCAGGATTGCCTGGTGAAGATCGCCGCTGCCCTCCGGCTCTTCCAACGCCCACAGCGTTTCGATTTCCACCGGAATGCCGCGTAATCGATACGACAGCGCGGCATTGCAAAGATAGGGCAACGCGCCGTCGACCGCTTGGCTATGCAAAACTTCCGGAAAATCTTCCAGGCCGGTGATACGCGAGAAAATGTCGCGCGGAATGGCCGTCGGCCACTGCCGCGCCGACAGTTGCTCGACTGGCCGGTCGAAGTCGAAGCGCTCGCCATCGCCGGTCATCCATTGCACCAGATCGACCAGATGCGTGGTGACGTCGGTGATGCCCTCGCCCTGCACCGTGGTATCGAAGTACCAGGCCGGCCGCTGCAACGGCTGGTTGTTGACCCTCTTGTAGAGGTGATGGACGCTGCGAATGGCAATCGCCGGTTGGTCGCCGTCAAGGCGGAAATCGCCGAACACCGCGGGCTGCCGCACGAGCGCCCTCTGCACCTGGTTCGCTACCTCATGACGTTCGGTCATGATATCCATTGCCAGTGGCGCACGCGCGGTGACCTCCCTCATCAGTCCGATCTGCCCACTCTCGATCAGCCAGGGCTTGTCGCCCAGCACGTGAAAACCCTGCGCATGCAGGAGATGGATCAGCGGCATCTTTTCGTTGTTCCTGCCGGCGACGATGACAACCTCTCCCGGACGCTGCGCTGTCAGCTTCTCCAGATAATCGGGCCCGCGATAGACGCGGAGCGTCCATCGCGTCGGGTTGACCGCGCGATCGTTGAAGGATTGAACGAGGCGCAGGAAACTGTCGACGTCGGGGCCGTCTTCGGCGAAGACATGAACATCGTCGTCGATCAGCGGATGGTGCTCGCGCAGCGTGAGTGCGGCGTGAAAGTGGCCGGGATTGAGAATGACGATAGTGTGCTTCTGCTGCACGGCGCGTGTCCCCTACCGGGTTCCCATGCCGGCGGGACTGAAATGAACTGCGGCGCCTTTTGCAGCGGCTTCGAGCAGAGCATCGATCAGCCGGTGCACACGCAGTGCTTCTTCGCCGTTGACCCGTGGTTCGCCGCCGTGCTGGATCGCATCCAGGAAATCCTGCCAGACGCTGGCGGGCTTGTGGCGATGCTGCAGAACCACGCCGAGCGTAACTCTGCCCGCGCGGCACTCGGCAATCATTTTTTCAGCACGGGCCGTGGTGATTTCAAGCGGCTTCTCCAGCAGTACGTGCTTTCCGGCCACCGCGCAGCGCTTGACGATTTCCAGATGCGTATTGGGTGGCGTCAGCACCGCGACGGCGTCGACTGAAGGATCCTCGAGAATGGCTTCCAGCTTGTAGCACTGGGGGAAAGGGAATTTCTCGGCGAATTGCGCGCGGCGCTCCGCACTCGGACTATAAGCATAGGCGACCTCCACGCGGTCGGCGAGATCCAGTGCGTTCTTCGTGTGCGGCGATACAGCCATGCCGAGCCCGACCAAGGCCATCCGTGTCTTCCTCATATCGGGGCTCTCCAGACCTTTCTGCACGCAGAAGCGGTAATGTAACTTGGTGTAAGGCTCAAAAAGTGCTCACCGCAGCCTCGTCAGCCGCGCGCGGCGGCAATGAATTCGACGGCACTCAGTTCCCGTTCCTGCGGATTGCGGCGCACCTCTCCCAATACCTTGAATCCGGCAAGTGCCTTGTCGTTGAAATAGTTTTGCCGGACTTGTGGCGGATGGGTAAGCAGGATCATTTTTTCTTCTACGGTTTCGTCACCTTCCTCGATTTCGGCGCCTTCTTCAGGCCCGGGGTCTTCTTTGACTTTCGGGTCTTGCCAAGTGCAGGAAGCATGCGACTCGGGTCCCCGCCGATCTCGGCGAACACGAAGTTGCCGCCCTGATACCTCTCGGCTCGCGGATCGCCCGGCTTTTCCTTCGCCAGTACTTCGGCGGCATAATGCTCGGCATCGTCCTGCGGTTGATAACCAAGCCGATTTGCATTCGAATTGTCGTACCAGCTGCGCTGGTTGCCGGAGACGCCATAAACGATTTCGAAGCTGATATCCGGATTGTCGATGCCCACCGCGACCAGCCGGGCGAAGTCGCGCGGGCTGATCCAGTTCGACAGCCGCCGCTTGTCCGGCGGCGCCGCCGTGACGTTGCCGATGCGCATGCAGAATACTTCCATGCCGTACTTGTCGGCGTAAAGGCTGCCGATCTGTTCGCCAAACGCTTTCG
>JANOGH010000362.1:0-13642 GCA_031414075.1 Betaproteobacteria bacterium
TGGCTTCGGCTACCAAGAAGCGCTTCAAGGACGACGTGGATGTGCGTGTCGAGATTGATCGCGAAACCGGCGAGTACCAGTCCTTCCGGCGCTGGCAAATCGTCATCGATGAGGAGCACGAGCTTCCCGCGCAGCAGATTGCGTTGACGGATGCCATCGAGCAGAAGCTGGACAAGCCGGTGGGTGAGTACATCGAAGAGCTCCTGGAACCAGTCGAGTTCGGACGGATCGGCGCGCAGACGGCGAAGCAGGTCATCCTGCAGAAGATTCGTGACGCGGAGCGTGAACAAATCCTGAATGATTTTCTGCAGCGTGAAGAATTCATCGTCACCGGCGCGATCAAACGCATGGAACGCGGAAACGCGATCATCGAGTCAGGACGTATCGAGGCGGCGTTGCCCAAGGATCAGATGATTCCCAAGGAGAATCTGCGGATTGGCGATCGTGTGCGCGCCTTCCTGTTGAAGGTGGATCGTAACAACCGCGGACCTCAGTTGATTTTGTCGCGTACCGTTCCCGAATTCCTGATCAAGCTTTTCGAGCTCGAAGTGCCTGAAATCGAAGAAGGGCTTCTGGAGATCAAGGCGGCCGCACGCGATCCTGGTTCCCGGGCCAAGATTGCGGTGAAATCGAACGACCAGCGCATCGATCCGATCGGCACGTGCGTCGGGATGCGTGGATCGCGGGTTCAGGCGGTTACCGCAGAACTCGCCGGCGAACGGGTCGATATCATTCTATGGTCACCGGACCCGGCGCAATTCGTTATCAATGCGCTGGCCCCGGCGGAGGTAAGCAAGATTACGGTGGATGAAGAATCCCACAGCATGGATGTTGTGGTCGACGAGGAGAACCTGGCTCAGGCGATTGGTCGGAACGGACAGAACGTGCGGCTGGCCAGCGAACTGACGCAGTGGGAACTCAACATAATGACCGAAGAGGAATCCCAGAAGAAGAACGATGAGGAGGGTACCGTTGTCCGTAAAGTGTTTATGGAAAAGCTGGACGTGGACGAGGAGGTGGCCAACATTCTTATCCAGGAAGGCTTTACGACACTGGAAGAGGTCGCCTACGTCCCGCTGAACGAGATGCTGGAGATCGAATCGTTTGACGAGGACACGGTCAATGAACTGCGCAGCCGCGCCCGCAACGCACTGCTGGTCGAAGCGATTGCCAGTGAGGAGCATGTCGAGAACGTTGCCGTCGACCTGTTGACGCTGGACGGCATGGATAATGAAACGGCGCGGGTCCTGGCAGCCAAAGGCGTCACTACGCAGGAGGAACTTGCCGATCTCGCTGTGGATGATCTTGTCGAGCTGACCGGAATTGACGTGGAGCGCGCGAAACAGTTGATCATGACGGCGCGCGCACCATGGTTTGCGGCGAGTCAGGGGTAACTTATGGCGCAGATGAACGTTTCTCAGTTTGCCAAAGAATTGGGGTTGGCATCTGCGATGCTCCTCGAGCAATTGCAAGCTGCCGGAATTGGCAAGGCGCTTGCCGATGACACGGTTCTCACCGAGCACGACAAGACCCAGCTACTGGATTATTTGCGCAGGGTGCACGGCGCGAAAGATACGAAAAGCAAAATAACCTTGACCCGGCGGCAGACCACGGAGATCAAGAAATCGGACAGTACCGGTAAGGCGCGCACGATCCAGGTTGAGGTAAAAAAGAAACGCGTGCTGGTTAAACGCGATGCCACGCCCGAAGCGGTCGAGAACGTTCCTGCGGAATCGGAAGCCACACCCACACCCATAACGCCCACAGTCGGCGCGGAGCAAACAGCACTACGGGAGGAAGAGGCGCGCAAGCAAGCGGAATTGATCGCTCGCCAGACCGCTGAGGTAGCGCAAAAGCAACAGCGCAAGCGCAAGACCACAAAGGAAGCCGAAGCTCCTTCCATCCAAGCCGTGCCTGTCGTTGCGGAGGTCGCCAAGCCGGCTGAGGAGCCGAAGAAGGCGACGACCGAAGGCACTCTGCATAAGCCTGCCGGCAAAGCGAACGAAAAGGCGGCCAAACCCAAGCCCGTCAAAAAACCGGACGCGTGGAAGGATGAATCGGCAAAACGCAGAGGACTGAAGACACGCGGCGATGTTAGTGGAGGCGGGCAGAGCTGGCATACGCGTTCGGGTCGCGGCGGACGGCACAAGACGGAAGCCGTTGTATCCGAGCAGACGTTCACAGCGCCGGAACCCGTCGTTCGGGAAGTGCTGGTTCCGGAAACCATCACCGTTGCCGCTCTCGCGCAGAAAATGTCAGTCAAGGCAGCTGAGGTCATCAAGGTACTGATGAAGCTGGGGAGCATGGTCACCATCAATCAGGTGATCGATCAGGAGACTGCGATGATCGTGGTGGCAGAAATGGGCCACATTGCCAAGCCCGCCAAACTCGATGACCCGGAATCGTTCCTGACCGACGAGGGAGAAAAGCATGATGTCGTAGCCGAGCCACGCGCCCCCGTTGTAACGGTGATGGGGCACGTCGATCACGGCAAGACTTCGCTGTTGGATTACATTCGACGTACTCGCGTCGCGAGCGGCGAAGCGGGAGGCATTACCCAGCACATCGGCGCATATCATGTGAGCACCCCGCGCGGGATGATCACGTTCCTGGATACGCCTGGTCACGAAGCCTTTACTGCAATGCGTGCACGCGGAGCCAAAGTCACGGACCTGGTGGTTCTGGTCGTCGCGGCCGACGACGGGGTGATGCCGCAGACACTGGAAGCGGTCAGTCACGCCAAGGCTGCAAGAGTTCCGGTACTGGTGGCGGTCAACAAGATCGACAAACCCGAGGCAAATCCCGAAAAAATCCGTCAGGAACTGGCCGCCCACGAAGTGGTGCCAGAAGAGTGGGGGGGGGACGCCATGTTCCAGGACGTGTCCGCGAAGACGGGTCAGGGCATCGATGAGTTGCTCGAGCGCATTCTGCTGCAAGCGGAAGTGATGGAACTGAAGGCGCCCAAAGACGCTCCTGCTCGCGGGGTGGTGATCGAGTCCAGAATGGACAAGGGACGCGGACCAGTGGCGACCATTCTGGTGCAATCCGGAACACTCAAGCGCGGTGATGTCGTACTCGCTGGCGCAGTGTTCGGCCGTGTACGTGCCATGCTGGACGAAGCCGGCCACTCGATTCAAGAAGGCGGGCCGTCCATTCCCGTGGAAGTTCAGGGGCTGTCCGATGTGCCGCTCGCCGGCGAAGAGGTGATTGTTCTGAGCGACGAGCGCAAGGCACGGGAAATCGCCCTGTTCCGTCAAGGAAAATTCCGCGAGGTCAAGCTGGCCAAGCAACAGACCGCAAAGCTCGAGGGCGTGTTTGACCAGATGACCGTTGGTCAGGCAAAGGCGCTTTCGTTGATCATCAAGTCGGATGTGCAGGGTTCATCCGAAGCGTTATCTCAATCGCTCGAAAAGCTGTCCACCGCCGAAGTCAAGGTCAATATCGTCCATGCGGGCGTTGGCGCGATTACCGAATCGGATGTCAATCTTGCCTTGGCATCCAATGCCGTTATTATCGGATTCAACACCCGCGCCGACGCGACTGCGAGAAAACTGGTCGCTGCGCACGGCATAGATCTTCGTTACTACAACATCATCTATGAAGCCGTAGACGAGGTGAAGTCCGCGCTGTCTGGAATGCTGGCTCCGGAGAAAAAGGAAAGCGTAGTTGGCCTCGTGGAAATCCGCCAGGTCTTCAAGATCTCCAAAGTCGGAACCGTCGCAGGCTGCTATGTTCTGGAAGGCGTCGTCCGGCGCGGCTCGCTTATTCGTGTGCTAAGGGACAATGTCGTGGTTCATTCCGGTGAGCTTGATTCCCTGAAACGCTTCAAAGACGACGTGCGCGAAGTGAAAGGCGGATTCGAATGTGGTTTATCGGTAAAGAACTTCGACGATCTTAACGTCAGCGATCAGCTGGAAGTCTACGAAGTCGTGGAAATCGCACGCAGTCTTTAAGTCCATTTTCGTGAGCCAGGCTGTGGGCAGCCGGATGGCTTCCCGCTCCTGACTCGATGTCCCATCGAATCGGCAGCGCATGGCGAAAAACCCTTCGAGGCTCGGCCGCATCGGTGACCAGATCCAGAAGGATCTCGCCGAGTTGATCCGGACCGAAGTCAAGGATCCCCGGATCGGTATGATTACGATAACCGGTGTCGAAGTCAGCAGCGATTACCATCATGCCAAGGTGTTCTTCACCACTCTCGGCGGCTCAGAAGCCGTTGCCAAGGCCGCAGACGGTCTGCACCACGCCTCGGGATTTCTGCGTTTCCAGTTGGCCAAGGGCCTCAAACTTCGTCTTGTCCCGGAACTGCACTTCGTTTATGACGAGTCGGTAGAGCGCGGCATACGATTGTCGAACCTTATCGACGATGCCATTGCCTCTCAACCTGAAGACAACACTGATGACGAAAAGTCCTGACGATTTACCGTTTCGTCGCCGGACCACGATCGTCAAACAGGCAGCATGACTGACGGCGTTCTTTTGCTCGACAAGCCGTCCGGAATTTCCTCGAACGCTGCCCTGCAGCAGGTACGAAGGCTGTATGCCTGGCCGAAGGCTGGCCATACCGGCACCCTGGACCCGCTTGCAACAGGTCTGTTGCCGATCTGTCTGGGAGAGGCAACCAAGTTTGCCCATGCTCTGCTGGATGCTGATAAGACTTACGAAGCCTCGATCCGGTTGGGCTTCGTGAGTTCCACCGGTGATGCTGAAGGGGTCCTCGAACCTTATGGCCGGCCCGACTTCACTGCGAGCCAACTGCAGGCGGTGCTGGGTTCATTCACCGGACCGATCGACCAGATTCCGCCGATGCACAGCGCGCTCAAGAAAGATGGCAGGCCTCTCTATAGCTATGCCCGCGCCGGGGAAACTGTCGCGCGGCTACCTCGAAAAATTATAATAAATGCCTTGCACTATGTTGATAAGAAAGAAGACGTACTGACGGTTTCAGTAGGGTGCAGCAAGGGAACCTATATCAGGGTTCTGGCAGAAGACATCGGCAAGGCGTTGGGCTGCGGCGGCTATCTGCTGGCGTTGCGCCGGACAAGTATTCGCGATCTGGGGTTGCGGGACGCGATTAGTCTGGATCAGTTGGGCGAAATGGACGAAACATCAAGGCTCGCCCGGTTGCTGCCGGTTGACCGCCTGGTCGATATTCTTGCGGTCGTCATCCTTGGCAAGGAGGCGAGCCAGCGCATCATCAACGGACTCGCCATAGCCGATGCGAGCGCTGATGCCGGATTGGTCAGGCTATACGATTCGACGGGGGCGTTTCTGGGCTTGGGAGAAAAGCTTATTGACGGGACCCTCATCCCCAAGCGCCTGGTTTCCCAGGCGGCCGCTGTCGATAAACTGCCGGCAGGCGCACGATTAAGCCCCTAAAAAACCTTGGAAACTTTGGGATTCAAAAGGTAGAATGTCGGCCTTTCTTTCGGAGACTATAAGGTAATGTCGATTTCGACGGGCCAGAAGGCTCAAATACTGCAGGATCATCAGCGGGCGAAGGCCGATACCGGCTCGCCGGAAGTGCAGGTCGCATTGCTGACCGCGCGCATCAACGACTTGACGGGTCATTTCAAGGACCACGTGAAGGATCATCATTCCCGCCGTGGATTGCTGAGGATGGTCAGCCGTCGTCGTAAATTGCTCGACTACCTGCGTCGTTCGGACCGGGACCGGTATCGCACGCTGCTTGATCGCCTGGGCCTGCGCAAGTAGCCAATCGATTTCTTCGCATTCTTCGGATGCGCGACGGCAAATCCGAAGGCTTAAGTGGCAGGCAATGAAGTCCACCCCGCCACATCGAACCATTCAACCCCGCCGGTCGGGGCGCACTTCCCTCCGGCATTGCAGCATTCAAAGGGAACCCTCTTGAACGTCACTCGGAAAACCATCAGCTACGGGCGCCACACGCTGACGCTCGAAACCGGCGAGATTGCACGCCAGGCGCATGGCGCCGTCATGGTGAACATGGACGATACCGCGGTGCTGGTAACGGTAGTCGGCCGGAAAGATGCAAAGCCCGGACAGGATTTCTTTCCGCTCACGGTGGATTATCAGGAGCGGACTTATGCGGCCGGCAAAATTCCCGGCGGCTTCTTCAAGCGCGAAGGCCGCCCTTCAGAAAAAGAAGTACTGACCTCACGCCTGATCGATCGCCCCATCCGCCCGCTGTTCCCGGAAGGTTTTTACAATGAAATTCAAATTATCGCGACTGTCGTATCGTCAAACAGCGAAGTCGATTCGGACATCCCTGCGCTGATTGGCGCCTCCGCAGCGCTTGCCATTTCCGGCATCCCGTTCGACGGGCCGATCGGGGCTGCGCGTGTGGGATATCTGAATGGCGAATACGTCCTCAATCCGACCGCCACGGAACTCAAGTCCTCACAACTTAATCTGGTGGTCGCGGGTACCAGCCAGGCGGTGCTGATGGTCGAATCTGAAGCGATGGAACTGCCGGAGGATGTGATGCTCGGCGCGGTGGTCTACGGCCATCAACAGATGCAGGCGGTGATCGATGTCATCAATCAGCTTGCCGACGAAGTCGGTAAACCATTGTGGGACGTCGTTGCGCTGCAGAAAGACACGGCCCTGATCACGCGCATTTCGGAACTCGCCGAAGAAGACCTGCGCCAGGCCTACGGGTTGCGCCAAAAGCAGGCCCGAACCGAGAAAATAGACGCGGCACGCGCCAAGGTAATGGCGCAGGCTGCACCCCCAGGATCGGAGTCCGACCAGGTCAATCTCGTGAGGTCGATTTTCAGCGACCTGGAATCCAAAATCGTCCGCAGCCAGGTTCTCAATGGTGAGCCACGAATCGACGGTCGCGACACGCGCACGGTTCGTCCGATCACGATACGCGCCGGGGTGTTGCCGCGAGCGCACGGGTCGGTCCTGTTCACGCGCGGCGAGACGCAGGCATTGGCCGTCGCGACGCTGGGTACTGCGCGCGACGAGCAGCGCATCGACGCGCTGCAGGGTGAGTACTCTGAACGATTCATGCTGCACTACAACTTTCCGCCCTATTCGACCGGTGAAACCGGTCGCGTAGGGACGCCGAAGCGCCGCGAAGTCGGGCACGGCCGTCTTGCCAAGCGCGCATTGCTTGCAGTGCTGCCCGCGCCTGAGGATTTCTCCTATTCGATCCGCCTGGTTTCCGAGATTACGGAGTCGAATGGATCGAGTTCGATGGCTTCGGTCTGCGGCGGATGTCTCGCACTGATGGATGCCGGCGTACCGCTCAAAGCGCATGTCGCGGGTATCGCGATGGGGCTGATCAAGGAAGGCAACCGTTTTGCCGTGCTCACCGACATCCTGGGCGACGAGGATCACCTGGGGGACATGGATTTCAAGGTCGCCGGCACGGAGAAGGGCGTAACGGCATTGCAGATGGACATCAAGATCCAGGGCATTACCAAAGAGATCATGAATGCCGCGCTGTTGCAGGCACGCGAAGGCCGGATGCACATCCTCGGCATTATGCGAGAGACGCTGTCCGCCGCGCGCCCGGAGCTGTCCGCCTATGCGCCGCGCATGATCACCATCAAGATCAAACCGGATAAGATTCGCGACGTCATCGGCAAGGGCGGAGCGGTTATTCGGGCCATTACCGAGGAAACCGGCACGACGATCGACATCAATGACGACGGCACGGTGACCATTGCCTGCGTATCCTCCGAGGGCGGCGAAGCAGCCAAGCGCCGCATCGAGGAAATTACGGCTGAAGTCGAAGTCGGTCGAATCTATGACGGCACGGTGCTGAAGTTGCTGGATTTCGGCGCCATCGTCAGCGTCCTTCCGGGCAAGGACGGCTTGCTGCACATATCGCAAATTGCGAATGAGCGCGTCAACAGCGTGGCCGACCACCTCAAGGAAGGCCAGGCTGTTCGCGTCAAAGTGCTGGAGGCCGACGAAAAAGGCAGGCTCAGGCTGTCGATGAAGGCGGTCGCGGAAGAACAAAAAGCCGCCAGCTGAAGAATTCCGGCGGCACATAAAAAGCCCACCGCAAGCGGTGGGCTTTTTGTTGCCCGTGTTGCCGGTTCCGCTATGGCGTCAGAGGCATGATCTGCAGCAGCGTGAACGGGTAGACGTAGGCTTGCAGCATTATCAGGCCGCCCACCAGCATCGCCAGCACAAGGCTGTGAAAGAACACATAGCGCAGGATGTCGCCTTCGTGCCCATACCACCGGGTTGCAGTCGAGGCCACTACGATGGACTGCGCGTCGATCATCTTGCCCATCACGCCGCCCGAACTGTTGGCCGCTGCCATGAGATTCGGATTCAGGCCGAGTTGTTCGGACGTGACCTTCTGCAACCCGCCAAACAGCACGTTGGATGCCGTATAGGACCCGGTCAAAGCCACCCCCAGCCAGCCAAGCATCGCTCCGAAGAACGGATAAAGCACGCCAGTGTGTGCAAACGCCAGACCCATCGTGGCATCGGTTCCTGAATACCTTGTCGTAAATCCAATCGCGAGCATGGCCGCAATCGTAAGCAGTGAAAACTTCACGAGCTTGATGGTATCCCAGTACTTGCGCAGCAACTCGCCGAATGAATAGTGCATGTACAGGCCGGCGATCAATGCCGCGAGCAGAATTCCAGAACCGGTCGCAGACAGCCAGTTGAGAACGAAAACAGCCTTTTCCGTATGAGCCTTGGCGACCACCGGTGGAACTTTCTCGACCATTTCATGCAATCCCGAAACGGGGAAGTCCAGCTTCGTGTAGCCTTTCCAGCCATAGGGCACGGCTTCGGTTTTTTCCTTTCCGTCCACCATCACCACGCGCTTTTCCTGCGATACGCCGTTCAGCAGATCCTTGACTTGCGGCACTCCCCACAGGAACACAAAAACCGAAAGAACCAGCCAAGGCACCCAGGCCCGGATTACCGCGGAACGGTCATGTCTGACCAGTTGCATCGCAGTGGCGTTATCGGCCGTCCCGCTGTCGGACTCGTGTCCCTTGAGCGCCGTGGTTTTCCAGGTCGTCTTCGGTTTCCACACCCTCAGGAACAGCGTCAAGCAAATCATTGAAATGATCGCGGCGCCGATGTCCACCAGCCAAGGGCCGTGATAATTCGAAATCAGGAACTGGGGAATTGCGAAGCTGACGCCGGTCACCAGGATCGCGGGCCAGATTTCCTTCATGCCGCGCCAGCCGGCAAAGGCCCAGATCAGCCAGAACGGCACCAGCAGCGAGAAAAACGGAAGCTGTCGACCGACCATTGCGGACAGTTGCAGCAGATCCAGGCCCGTCACCGCAGCCAGTGCAATGATGGGTGTGCCGAGCGCGCCATAGGCGACGGGCGCCGTATTTGCGATCAGGGAAAGTCCCGAAGCCGCAAGCGGCGAAAACCCCAGTCCGATCAGGATTGCGCCGGTCACGGCCACCGGTGTGCCGAAGCCGGCGGCCCCTTCGAAGAACGCGCCGAACGCGAACGCGATCAGTAGCAACTGAAGGCGGCGGTCTTCGGTGACGCCTGCGATGCTGTCCTGAAGGATCTTGAAGTAGCCCTTGTCCTTGGTGAGCTGGTACAGAAAGATGATGTTCAGCACGATCCAGCCGATCGGCAGCAGTCCGAACAAAGCACCATACGCGGCCGATGCGCCTGCCATCTGAGCCGGCATGCCATAAATGAAGATTGCGATGATCAGTGCGGCGGCCAATCCCAGAATCGCCGCTACATGCGCAGACAAGCGGAAGAACGCGAGACCGCCGAGCAGCACCACGACGGGAATGGTAGCAAGGGCCGTGCTGAGCACGGCGTTGTTCATCGGATCGTAGATCTGGGACCAGACCATTTGCGGGACCCCCCTTGTTGAATTCCGGTTGCGGTCCTGTATACAGACCGGGAACGGCATTTATTGAAATGCGGGCCATTATATCCAAACAGGGCACGCAAAACCTTGTTCGGCCAAGGGCGGCCAAAACCCCCGCATGGGTATAATCGAGCGCCTGATAACGGGAGAGCATGAATGAACGAAAACAGGCCGCGCAGAAGCGGCGGGCGCATTCTGGTGGATCAACTTGGGATTCATGGCGCCGATACCGCGTTCTGCGTTCCAGGCGAGAGCTATCTCGATGTGCTGAACGCGTTCTACGATGTGCGCGAACGCATGCGGCTGATCGTATGCAGGCAGGAAGGTGGCGCGGCTTTTATGGCGGAAGCCTACGGCAAGCTTACCGGGCGCCCGGGCATCTGCTTCGTCACCAGAGGTCCGGGGGCGACTAATGCGAGCATTGGCGTGCATACCGCATATCAGGATTCGACACCGATGATTCTGTTCATCGGCCAGGTCGGCAGCGACGTGGTCGAGCGCGAAGCCTTCCAGGAAATGGACTACCGGCGCATGTTCGGACAGATGGCCAAGTGGGTCGCGCAGATCGATCGCGCCGACAGAATTCCGGAGTTCGTCAGCCACGCATTTCATACCGCCGTTTCCGGACGACCCGGTCCGGTCGTTCTGTCATTGCCGGAAGACATGCTCGTCAGCCAGGCGGTGGCCGCCGATGCGCGACCTTACGCACGGGTGAAAGCGCATCCCGGCATCGCGGATATGGACCGTCTGCGTGAAATGCTGGGGCAGGCCGAAAAGCCGCTGGTCATTCTGGGTGGCGGAGACTGGTCGGCGAGCGCCTGCGATGACATTCGTGCATTCATCGAGGCGAACAATCTCCCCGCGACCTGCAGCTTCCGCAGACAGGATCTGCTGGACAACCGTCATCCGAATTACTGCGGGGATGTCGGCATCGGCATCAGCCCGGCGCTGGCCGAGCGCGTGCGCAGTGCGGATCTGATTCTCAGCATCGGGGCGCGCCTGGGCGAGATGACCAGCGGGGGTTACACGCTGTTCGCCATCCCCCGACCCGCCCAGCGCATGGTCCATGTGCATACGTCATCCGACGAACTGGGCCGGGTATACCAGGCCGAACTGATGATCAATGCCGGCATGCAGGAATTCGCAGGCACGGCGGCCAACCTTGCTCCGGTCGACTCATCGCGCTGGCGGGGCTGGACACATCGCGGCCGGGAAGACTATCTCGAGAATCTGAAGCATGGCGTGATGCCGGGCGCGCTCGATCTCGGCGACGTGATGGCCTTCCTGCGCAAGCGCCTGCCCGGGAACGCGATCATCACCAATGGCGCCGGCAACTATTCCGGCTGGGTGCAGCGGTTTTACCAGTACACCGGGTTTCGCACGCAGCTCGCCCCGACCAATGGCGCGATGGGCTACGGTGTGCCTTCAGCAGTTGCGGCAAAGATCGTTCATCCCGATCGCGTCGTGGTGAGTTTTTCGGGTGATGGCTGCTTCACGATGAATGGACAGGAACTGGCAACGGCGGTGCAGTACGACCTGCCGGTGCTGTTCATCGTGGTCAACAATGGCATGTACGGCACGATACGCATGCACCAGGAGCGTGAGTATCCGGCCCGGGTCTATGCCACCGCCCTGAAAAACCCCGATTTCGCTGCGCTGGCAAGAGCCTACGGATTGTACGGCGAAGTGGTGAACAAGACGTCGGAGTTCGAGCCGGCTTTCGAGCGCGCACTGGCGTCCAACAAACCGGCTTTACTGGAACTGCGCATCGATCCGGAAGCCATTACGACGCGCGCCAGCCTGACTGCGGTGCGAGAGCAGGCCGTCAAAGCGGGGCGCTGATCGCTGTCATTGCGTTTCAAAAGCCCACTGCCTGACCATCGCGGCGCGGCTCCGACGCGGCAACATAAACTTCGCCGAGCCGGTGAATGAGTTGGGCCGCTCCGAATTCCGTGCTCCCGGGGGATGCGCGCACAATGCGATGACCGAGTTGCGCAAGACCACGCGCAACATCTTCGGCGATGGCGTGTTCCAGCAGCAGGCTGCCATCCAGAGCGATTTTCCAGCGCGGCGCATCGGCTGCGCTCTGCGGGTTCTGCCCGTAGTCGATCAGGCGCACCACCATCTGCAAGTGGCCCTGCGGTTGCATATCGGCACCCATCACGCCGAAACTCATGACCGGTTTGCCGTCGCGCGTCAGGAATGCGGGAATGATCGTGTGGAACGGGCGCTTGCCGCCGCCGACCAGATTCGGGTGCCCGCGCTGAAGTGAAAATCCGTAACCGCGATTCTGCATGCTGATGCCCGTGCCCGGCACCACCACGCCGGAACCGAATCCCATGTAATTCGACTGGATGTACGACACCATCATGCCGCTCGCATCCGCGGTGGCGAGATAGACCGTGCCCGATGGCGGTAAGCCGGGAACCGCCTGGCCGGCGCGATCGCGACGAATCGATTGCGCGCGGGATTTCAGATACCCCGCGTCGAGCAGGCTCGACCCGCGAATCGCCATTGCATTGACATCCGCGACATGGCGATAGACATCGGCGAATGCGAGCTTCATGGCTTCGACCTGCAGGTGCAGGCTTGCGACGGAATCCGCAGCCGCGGCTCCGAGATCGAAATGTTCCAGGATGCCGAGCGCGATCAGCGCGGCGATGCCCTGGCCGTTGGGCGGAATTTCATGCACGCGGTAACCGCGATAACCCTGGCCGATCGGGTCGACCCAGTCCGGCTGATGGGCGGCCAGATCGTCGAGATCGAGAGCCCCCCCGCATGCGGAACTGAAATCGGCGATGCGCCGCGCAAGAGCGCCGCGATAGAATGATTCTCCGCGGGTGCCTGCGATTTCCATCAGCGTGTCGGCCTGTTCGGGAAACCGGAACAGTTCGCCGGCACGCGGCGCGCGGCCGCTGCGCATGAAAGCCTGCGCGAAGCCGGGCTGATCCTGCAGACGCGGGACCTGCGATTCCCATTGCGAGGCGACAACCGGCGAGACCGGAAATCCGTTACGGGCATAGTCGATGGCCGGCTCGAACAACGTCGCGAATGGAAGTTTGCCGAGTTTCGCCGATAAACCCGCCCAGGCCGAGACCACGCCGGGCACGGTAACGCAGTCCCAGCCTTCGGTCGGCATGCTGTCACGGCCGGCAAAACGATCCGGTGTCCACGCCCGCGGCGCGTGGCCGGAAGCATTCAGGCCCTGCAGCGATTTCCCGTCCCACACCAGCGCGAAGGCGTCGGAGCCGATGCCGTTCATGACCGGCTCGACCACAGTCAGGGCGGCAGCGGTGGCAATCGCCGCATCGACCGCATTGCCGCCGCGGAGCAGCATGCGCAGTCCCGCCTGCGCCGCCAGCGGCTGCGATGTGGCGACGACATTGCGCGCCAGCACCGGCATGCGGCGGGATGGATAAGGGAATTCCCAGCTGAAATCAGTCATCGTTACTCCTGAAAAGCTTCTTCGCGTTTTTTTCTCACCGCAGGAACCACGACTACGATGAGCAACGCCAGTGCTACCAACAGCAACGCCAGGCTCAACGGACGCGTGAAGAACACCCCGGGGTTGCCGCGCGAGAGCAGCATCGCACGCCTCAGGTTGTCCTCCATCATCGGTCCGAGCACGAAGCCCAGCAGCAACGGCGCGGGTTCGCAGTCGAGTTTGATGAACAGATAACCGAGCAGACCGAAGAGCAATGCCATGCCAACGTCGATTGCGCTGTTGTTAAGGCTGTAAACGCCGATGCAGCAGAACAGCAGAATCGCAGGGTAGAGAATGCGATAGGGAACCGAAAGCAGTCTGACCCAGATTCCGATCAGGGGAAG
>JANOGH010000363.1:0-6366 GCA_031414075.1 Betaproteobacteria bacterium
CTTGCGTGGTCTGGTGTTCAGTTTCCGGGCGATCGCATCCGGCCGCGCCTGAGTGAAGCCGCTCAAGTCGCTGCCCTTGGGCAGGTACTGTCGCAACAATCCGTTGGTGTTCTCGTTGACGCCGCGCTGCCATGGACGTACCGTATCGACCCGGACAGGATGGTGCTTTCCGCGGTGCGCAGTTCGCAGCGGCGCTGTCGGACGGCGTGGTCCGCCATGACACCTATGCGGTGCAAGACGCCAACAGTTCGCGTGAAGATCGCCCTTCTCGCGATTCTGTGCATGTCTCAGACCTTGGTGGATACTGCACGTGCCGCCGATTCTTCGGAGTTCTGGCCCGAGGTCAGCGCTTTCGTGCGCTTGAGCCCGCGGACACGGGTCTACCTCGACGCCGCCTACGCCCAAGGGAAGGAATCCGACGCTGAGACACTGGATCTTGCCGCCTACCTCGACATTTCCCTCAAGCCGATCGTCCGAACGGAACTGTTGTCGGAGGACTGGCAGCGAAGCCGTTACCTCTGGGCAAGGATCGGCTACGACCACATATTAAAGGCGACTGACGGGACGCCTGCGTACGTCGCCGAGGACCGCGGCATCGTCTCGTTGTACGCGAAGACCCCGCTGCCCGCCGAGGTCTGGCTGGAGGCGCGCGTGCGGGCCGATCTGCGCTGGATCGGTGGCGACTACTCGACTCGCTACCGCTTCCGGCTCGAGGCGACACGCGAGTTCACCGTGCGCGATCACCCGGTCGTTCCCTACTTCAACGTCGAGTGGTTCTACGACACGCGCTACGACGACTGGGCAAGAATTCTCTACCAGGTGGGCACCGAAGTGACGGTGAACCAGCACTTCCGTTACGAGATCTACCTGGCTCGACAGGACGACCGTCTCCCGAGCAAGGAGAGTCTCAACGCCTTGGGGGTCGTGGCCAAGTGGTACTACTGAGCACTAACAAAGGGGTCAGGCCTATACTTTATAGGTCCGATGGAGTAGGGTGTCGCAATGGCTCGCCCATTACGCTTGGAATTCGCCGGCGCCTGCTACCACTTGACTGCGCGCGGCGACCGCCAGGAACCCATCTTCGAAGACGACCACGACCGGTTGATCTTCCTCGACCTGCTCGCCAAGGAAGTCCTCCAGCAAGGCTGGCTGCTCTACGCCTTCTGCCTGATGGGCAACCACTATCATCTGCTGCTTGAAACCCCCGAGCCCAATCTGGTCCAGGGCATGCGCAGGTTGAATGGCGTCTACACTCAGGCGTTCAATCGCCGCCACGGCCGGGTGGGGCATGTGCTGCAAGGCCGCTACAAGTCGATCCTGGTGGACAAGCAATCCCATCTGCTGGAGTTGTGTCGTTACGTGGTCCTGAACCCGGTGCGCGCCGGGATGGTGGCTGCGGTGGAAGGCTGGCATTGGAGCAGTTATTTGCCCACTGCAGGCAAAATAGCCTGCCCGCCCTGGCTCGCTGCCCAGACTGTGCTCGGCCTGTTCGGAGATGGAGCGGTTGCCCGCAGGGCGTACGAGCGCTTCGTGGCCCAAGGCCTCAAGCAACCTTCTCCCTGGGATATGCTCAAGGGCCAGATCTATCTGGGATCGGACGCGTTTCACGTCCGAATGCACAAGCGCCTGGCAGGCAAGCGTGCAACGGGCATCGCGCGCCGAGAACTCGACCCGCGACGGCCGAGCGCCCAGACGGTACTGCGCACCGTGGCCGAAACCTACGGCATCAAGCCGCTCGCGACGCTGGAGCGCCAACGGGGATCCGTGTTCAAGCAGACGGTGTACCTGTTGCGCCGGCGGGCCAATTTGAGCCTGCGCGAAGTCGCCGCGATGGCGGGGGTAACGATCGGTCGCATCGCGCAGATCCAGAGCGAGATCGAATCGCTCCCAGCCGACCAGACGCTGGAGAAGATTGTCTCTAAACTATAAAGTATAGGCCTGACCCTTTACCCCGTTCGCATGAGGCGAGGCCGGCAACGCCTTGCGCTAGAATTTGATCCGGATGCCGAGGTTGGCTGCCCCGTTCCAGTAATCGTAGTCGGTGGCACCAGACTGACCACCCGCGCTACAGTCACCAGAGGGGCAGCCGAACCCGTAGTTAAAGGTGGCGTTGCCCACCCACAGGCCGCGCCAGTCCATGGTGATGCCCACATTGTCGGACACCTGATATTCGGCCCCGAAGATGAACTGCGCCGCGAACTCGTCCCCCCCGCCGGTGAGATAACTGGAATTGTCATTGGAACGGATGTCGTTGGCTTTGACGTTGGCCATCCCCAACCCGAACCCGACATAGGGCACCCACTCCGAGCCGGTGTCGAAGTCGTAGAGGAAGTTCAGCATGTACGCGGTGGACGTCAAGCTGCCGGTGGCGGCCTGGGTCCCGCTGGTCCTAGTCACGATCGTGCTGGCGCTGTTATCCCGGTAGGTGTACTCGAGCTCGAAGCGAGGTCCATTACCGGTCGAGTAGCCCAGTTGTCCGCTTGTCGAATACCCCACGTCGTACGTGAGGGCGTTGTAAACGTTGGGGTAGCTGCAATAGTAAGGGTAGTAACATCCGCCGCTGCCGGTGGTATACGTCAGATTCGAAGTCCACGCCAACCCCCCCGCAACGCCAAGGTAAGGCCCCTGCGTCAGGTCAGCCGCGGCCGATCCCATCAGGGCAACCTGTAACAAGCCCGCAACAAAGGCCCCCGTCAGAATTTTTCTGAATGACATCACGATCTCCTCCAAGGAAAACGGTAGCGAATATAGCCCAAACCGGCGCGCGATGCATTTCCCAGCAGGCATTTCTTTCCGGGCTGGGGAAACTCCGAATAAATCCTGATTTGTGCTTCCCGCGAAGCTTGTCCCCGAATGAATCTATCGGGGAGCGGGAATCCATGTTCTCCAAGGGAAACTGGTTCCCCGCTTGCGCGAGGAAGACACTTGTTCTGGAACTTCGCTTTGCAAGTTTACTGTTTCTTCAGAAAACGACCCAGCCTGCCGGGTTCAGAAGTTCGCCGCCTTCGCGAAGTACCCGATACCGGGTCCGGCCAAGGTCAAGTGACGGGTTGGTTCAGTAGTAATCGCGCCAATCAAAAACCATCCGGATACCGAAGCCCCAGACGGTCTGGCCATCCGGCACACTGGTGCCGACGGGTGAAACCACCGGACCGAGCTTGGGCACATCGGCATCGACGAACAACTGAATCAGCACCGACGCGCTTTGGTTGCCAGTGAATGAACGGTAGGGCCGGTACTCCAGAATGGGCAGATCAAAAGTCGTTGACGTGTATTCGACGATCTGACCTGCCCCGCCGGGCGTCGTGCCGGGTACCACGATGGTGTCATCGCTCGCGCGCCCGTAGAAAGTCACGCCCAGCTCGCGGCCCAGCACAAACTGGAAGCGACCGATACCGGTGGCCCACCCCGATTGCCAGGGAATGAGCCCGCCATTGCCTGCCTTGACCGCCATGTTGGCGTAGGTCTTGGGTGAGAATAAGTAAAGGGGCGAAAGAAACAACAGATCACCCGGGACCAGGTAAAACGGCATTCTCAAACGAGTCGAGATGCCGACGCGCGCGGGGATGGCGGCCGCAAGCGACCCACTCTGGTTGGCCACAGTGGAATTCGAAAAATTGTTGGATGACGCCGTGTCCGCACGAAGGCCGGCTGAGACAAAGACCAATCCATCGCCCGCGTCTCCCAGAACCCCATCGAGCCCCAACCCCGCGCGAAACGACAGATCCAGCCCGCCGACCCAGCCCGCCTGGTTCTCCGACGAGACAAATCCGCCCTGGATGCGTTCGATGTCCACCGAGGATGCCAGCCCGATAAACGGCCCCAGCTCACTGCGAAAACGCGGCACCGAACCCAGCCCGGCACCCAGGGCGGGAACGGGCGTTTGCCGAAGCACTTGCGCGGCAAGGACCAGCGCCCCCGGTGGTGCCTCCGTCCCGGATTCGCGCTTGGGAAACGTGGTCGCCTTGCAGACATCGAACGCATCGGGCGTGGCCGGTGCCCCCGGCGCGTGCTTGAACGCGTTCTCGCCCGCCCGGCCAGCCACCGTATCCAGCACTTGCTCCAGGCTGGTGCGCACGGCGATGGCGGCGACCTGCGCATCCTGCGGCCGCATGTGGGCATCGCCCATCAACACGATCGATGTGCTGCTCGGCGCCCACCTGAAGACTTCGAGCCCGTTCTGGTTGTAGAAATCATGCGTCCCTTTGCGCTGTGAGGCGTCGCCCCAGGTGCCCGCCACATGTCCGGCGGCAAAAGTGTCCTCCAGGAAGTGAAGCGCAAATGCCTCGTCGGCCAGCATGGACAACGCCAGCGCCTGACTCTGCGCAGGCGCGAACTGCTCATGGGCGAGCCGGCTGGCCTTCTGCAACGCGCTCAGATGAAACCAGCCATAGACGCCGATGGCGTTGATCTCGGACCCGACCTTCAACGTCTTGCCCGCATAAGCCAGCTCGTCCGTGTCAGCGCTGGGACGCGCCAACAGAAAATGCGCGTTGTTGGCGCCGGCGCGGGTGGCATACCCGGGGTCCGACACTTGCAGACGGCTGTCCGAGCTGCGCAGCGCGTTCGTGCGCGACGCCAACTCTACCTGGCTGCGATAGCGGCGCTGAATTTCGATAATCAGATTGCCCGTAAGCGCCTCATCGTCCGTCTCACTGACAGGCACCTGGGCCAGGTCGGCTTTGAGTTGGGCGGACACCTGGGCCACATTCAGAATCCAGTTCGAGTTCAGTACCGTCTCGACCAGTTCCTTGCTCGAACAGGAGTGGTCCCCCGCAATGCCCGACAAGGCGGCCCAGTCGATACAGGCAGGCTTGAGGCCCTGCTCCGTGTCTGCGCCCTTCTCGCACAGCCGGGGCTCGTGCCCGGTGCGCGCCGCGGCCCACAAACGGTTGAACACGGCCAGTCGTTCGGCGTCCAGCGATATGACGCCCAACCCTGCAATGTCCCGATGCTCCGGATAGACCCAGGCCAGCGCTGGGCAAGCCACGCTTGCCAGGACCAGCGACAACGCCATGCGTCGCAGGAAGTTCATCGTAAAAAAGTGCACGGCCATGTCCTCCCGTGATGAGCCAACACCTGAGTCTCAGCGCATTGGGACGGTAACGCGGCGATTCGACAGCGGCTACGAAATTCTACCGCACTACCCGAAGGTTCCCCGGCGTCCGAGCGTTAGTCGAACGCCTGCAGCACCGCAACCTGACCGCGCGCGGGGGCACTTGGCGCGTTGTTGCACGCCGCCGAACCCACGGCGGCCCATCCCGTGTTAGGGTGTCGGATTTTTTGCGGCGGGTTCCGATGGAAATCAACAACGACAACCGGATGCGGCGCGCTGACATGGCGCCAAGTCGCGCAATGCTGCAAGCGGGCCGGCTGGCTCTTTGCGCGACGTCGTTGCTGCTGGGGGTCGTCATGACGGCACCGGCCGCCGCGCAATTGGTGGCGCCGGCCGCCGATGCCTCACCGTGGTCGGCGCCCGAGCCGTGGCGGACCGACCGCTTCTATTTTCAGACGAGCATCGCGACCGTTCACTTCCACCCGGATCCCGATCACGTCAACACGCAGCACTTGCTGAACCTGGATTGGCGCTTTGACCGCTTCTGGGCCGGTGGCCAATGGCTGGCCGGGGCTGCGATCTTCAAGAACTCATTTGGCCAGTCGTCGCAGTATGTCTACGGAGGTTGGCTGGCGCGGCCCTTCCAGCATGCGCAGCCGCTCTACTTCAAGCTCACCGCCGGCGTGCTGCACGGCTACGAGGAACCCTACGAAAACAAGATTCCATTCAACAGCTCGGGCTTCGCGCCCGCCATCCTGCCGTCGGTGGGTTATTGCTACAACCGCATCTGCAGCGAGTTCGTGCTGTTCGGCACCGCCGGGGCGATGCTGACGCTTGGCATCACCCTGCCCTGACGCGGCAGACGTTGAGCACGATTACGGCGCCTTACTCACCACCGCCTTACGGTCCGCAACAGGAGAAGCTGATGTCGCGGCGGCCGGCGAAGACGGCGGCACGGGTGGGCGCGCGAGCGGATCGGCCAGGTCCACCCACCCGCCACCCACGGCTTTGTAGACGTTGATCACTTCGCCGTAGCGCTCGGACAGCGCCCGCTGTGGACCGGCCTCTCGATGCTCGCGCTGGGCGTCACCATGGTCGCGGTGACAAGTGTGCTTGGCGGATGAAGCGGCGCTGCGCGGGCGTCTATTTCGCGATGGCCGGGGTCAGGCCTGCATGGCACTGCTTTGAGGAACTTGTGTAATTGCGCTGACAGGCGGCACTAGTCTGCAGGGCGGCGACGAAACCGGCGATTGCTTCAAGTTCACGAACCAAATGGCCGAGATGGCCGCGGCGCGCGGTGCCAAGCTGCG